>NZ_CP061317.1:716369-875996 GCF_018688355.1 Polynucleobacter sp. AP-Elch-400A-B2
ATACCAATACTAGGCCAATAGTGAGGGCAAAACTCATATATGACCTAGTGCCAGACTATGGACTAACAGCGCAACTGCGTTATCGCCAATATAGGGATACTAATACCAATGTTGCGAATAATTACTTTAATCCCTCAACCTATAGCGAGACGATGATTGCGTTTGGGGCAAGAAAAAGAATTTCGGGATGGATGCTCAGCGGTACTGCAGGTGTTGGGCGGCAAACAGTGAATCAAGACCCAAGTACTACTACACAGCTATATGAGTTCGCAGCTACGAGTCCAGTAGCCTCAAATGATTATTACTTTAAGACTCGGGCGGGTTATGGAAAGTCAGCGGGCTTTTTAGGGCCTAACTACTTTTATCGCTATGTAATGGAAGAGCTGATCATTCCGTTTTAATATCATGCTTTCTTAAGGGTAGGGATAGAGGCGCTCCAAAAGGCAACACGATTACGCCCACCATTTTTTGCTTGATACATTGCTAAGTCAGCTTTTTGTATTAGTTCATTAAGCGCTATTCCTCGCTCTATTCTTGGGTTTTCATTGGGATTAAAAATTGTCACCCCAACACTAATGGTAATTTTTATTGGCGTTGGGGCGCTCGTATCATTTATCGCATTAGCAATGTATTCACGCAAACGCTCGGCAATTTGAGCGGCCCCCTTAGCTTCTGTTTCAGGTAAGAGAATCAGAAACTCTTCACCACCAATTCGACCAATCATATCAATGGAGCGAAGAGCTTCCTTGGAGAGCCTAACTAAGCCTGTCAATACTTCATCCCCTACATGATGCCCATATTGATCATTTACATTTTTAAAGTGGTCAATATCTATTTCTAGAAGAGCAAAGGAATGTTTATTCCTGCGTGAGCGATCAATTTCTTCCGTGATTCTATAAAGTATTTCTGTACGACTAAGGCTATTTGTTAGCGGATCTAATTGAGAAAATGTCTCAAGTGCAAGCAGAGCCTCATTAGTTTTTAAAAGTAGTCTCTTTAAGCCCAGCACCCCTAGCAATAAAAATCCAGAAATTGGTAAAGATAAAAGAGCATCTAAAAGATCATATTGCCCAGACTCAAATACATGAACTATGGGATTTATTCTTCTGCTGATCATGAGGCTAAGGCCAATAGCTAGAAATAACCAAGCCCAACGATAGATTGTGCTCGAATGCCTAAATAGTGAGATGCTAACTAAAGATGCTAAAACTTGACAAAGTAATGACAGGCTGTAAAGGCTAATTGCTATATACAAAATATACCTCGCATCCTAAATTAGATCAGATTAATTAAGCCCATAAATTGATAAAAAGTCCATAGATATAAGAACTAATGGGTATACACTAAATGAATGGGATTAGGTGCAATACTCGTATAGAGGAGTATGTTGATTAAATGAAAAAAATAGAAACTACTGATGCGGAAATTGCCCAACGAGCCGCTGACTTAATTATTGCTAATAAAGAACTCTTTTTTCAAAATGAAGAAAAAGCCAAGCGAGCTGCTGAACTTGTAATCGCCAACTTAGAGAAGGCTAAGCGGGTTGCTGAGCTAGTGATTGCAAATGAAGAAAAGGCAAAACGAGCGGCAGAACTTTTGATAGCAAATGAAGAGTTGGCATATCAAAATGCAGAAAAATCAAAGAGAGTTGATGAGCTCAAAATTGCCAATAAAGAGAAGGCAAAGAGGGCGGCGGAGCTGGTCATTGCTAATGAAGAACTTCTTTTTCAAAATGAAGAAAAAGCTAAGAGAGTTGCTGAGTTAGTTATAGCTAACCAGGAAAAGGTGAAGAGAGCTGATGAATTAGTAATTGCTAACGAGGAGAAGGCGAAGAGGGCGGCTGAGTTAGTTGTAGCCATGGAAGTCAAAGCCAAGATGGTTGCTGAATTAGTAATCTCAAAGCTTGAAGCTATTAACCATGAAAAATTACAGCTATCCTTAATGGAGACTATCGATATCGCAAGGCAGTTAGTTGAGTTACGTGATCCCTACACGGCAGGCCATGAGAAGCATGTGGGAGACCTGGCAAAAGCTATTGGAGAGGAGATGGGGCTTGATACTGACCGCCAAGAAGGATTGATGGTGGCGGGTTACTTACATGATTTAGGAAAAATCATTGTGCCCGTAGAGATTTTATGTAAGCCTACAAAGATTTCTCCTGAAGAGTACAGCTTAGTGAAAAATCACGTTCAGGCGGGCTACGATTTACTCAAGAACGTGACATTTCCTTGGCCTATTGCGCATTCAGTTCTAGAGCATCACGAGCGTCTAGATGGAACTGGTTATCCCAATGGACTTAAGGGAGATCAAATCAGTCTAGAGGGGCGCATCTTGGCAGTAGCCGATGTTATGGATGCCATGAGCTGTAACCGTCCTTATCGAGAATCACCTGGCATTGAAAAAGGATTGGCTGAGATAGAAATTGGTCGTGGCAAAATTTATGATGAGAAGGTTGTAGATGCCTGCATTATTCTATTTCGAGACAAGGGCTACATGATTCCAACAGCCATCGCTTAACCTGAAATATCGGTTTAAGCAAAATTGACTCCTGTTTTATCAAGAAGAGCCCTAAGTGTTTTTATATTGAGTCTTAAGGCTTTATTGGGCGCATACTCAAAAGATAGAGTATGGGGGTAGATTAAAAATGAACCTTAATCAAGGTGATTGGATTGAGTTATTGGATGCTATTGAGGATCCGATTTTCATCCACGACAAAAGCTATTTTTTAAAGTATGTCAATAAATCTTATTGCAATCTTGCAGGCCTAGATTCTAGGGTAATGCTTGGCAAGCCTTATTGGAAATTCTTTCCAAAAGGCAATGGGCCATTAGATGGTTGCAGGGAGGCAATAGAGTCTGATACTAAAAATGCCTGTAGTAAAGAGGAAATTATTATCGGCAATAAAACATTTTTATCAAAATCGTTTTCAAAAAGAAGTCAAGATCAACAAACTGTAAATGCCATTCATATATTGCAAGATATTACAGAGCAAAAGAGATTAAGTAACGAGTTAAATCATAGAAATTATTTTCTTGAGCTGGTAATAGAAAATATGCCGGCTCGTATTTTTTGGAAGAGTCGTGATCTACTGTATCTCGGTTGCAATACTAAGTTTGCAAAAGATGCAGGCTTCTCATCCCCTTCAGACTTGATTGGTAAAAGCGACTACGAGATGGCTTGGCGTAGTCAGGCTGAGATGTTTCGGGCTGATGACACTAGAGCTATCAAAATGGATGTGTCAAAACTGGATTATGAGGAGGAAAGTACATCCCCAGACGGCAAAATAGCTTGGCTTAGAACTTCTAAATTACCCCTCCTCGATAATGATAAAAACATTACTGGAATGCTTGGTTTCTATCAGGAGATTACCAATGAAAAGCTAGAGCGAGATCGAGTTGCCTTAGAGCAAAAGAACCATATAGAGGATTTGAATAAAGCTCTGGATTCCACCATTCATGTTATGTCTAAAGCGATGGAGTTAAGGGATCCCTATACGGCCGGGCATCAAGCTAAGGTTGCTCTGATTGCCTGTGCCATTGGAAAGGAGCTTGGCTGGGATGAGAACCATATCTCAGGCTTACGAATGTCAGCCTTAGTTCATGACATAGGCAAGATTGGCATTCCCGCGGAGATACTTACAAAGCCGGCCACGTTGTCTGGGCTTGAAGAAAGACTATTGCAAGAACATGCTGAAAAAGGCTATCAATTATTAAAAGATATTTCATTTCCATGGCCCATTGCAGATTGGGTGAGACAACATCATGAGCGAATAGATGGAATGGGTTATCCGCTTGGCTTGCAAGGGGAGGATATATCCATCGAGGCGAAGGTTCTGGGTGTTGCTGATACGCTTGAGGCAATGTCATCGCACCGACCATATCGACCAGCTTTGGGCTTGCCTGCCGCACTTGCAGAAATTAAAGCCCAATCAGGTATCAAGTTCGATGCTAGTGTTGTTAGGTCGGCACTATCTTTATTTGAGGGCAAAGAAAACTTAGATATGTTTTATTCCTGAAGTCTTTGTGAGGCTCTATTAATAGAGAATTTCTAATAAGAATCAAGTGCTTAGCAATTTTTGCTAGATAAAATTTCAGTACTTTTACCTAAATAGATGCTGATTGGTGGCAATGCTTTTAACAATTTGGAATTTTTAAGTGCTGCTAGCGGTAGTTTGATACGTAGTATTGATCTATTCATTAGAATTAGTCCATCTTGTTTAATGCTTTAGCCCATTACTAGTTATGAAAAAATTTGACATTCTCCCTATTGTTTTCGGTCTACTACTGTCAGTCATTGCACTGTTTTTTATGTTGAGACCTTCGACTGCCACTAGTGCTCCAGCATCGAGTATTCCCGTCGTTAAAGTTGGAAATGTGTCTTGGGATCAAACTGAGATGACCATTGCTGATATGAAAACTTTTGCGACGGCTACTAGTTTTGTGAGCCAGGCCGAGAAAAACGGTGGCGGACTCAATTACGAATCCGGTTTTGTTAAGAAACCCGGCTGGACTTGGAAAACCCCCTACGGCGTCCCCGCAAAAGATGCTGAGCCAGCGGTTCACCTTAATCAATCTGAAGCCGCATCCGCCTGTAGTTATTTTGGTAAACGCTTGCCTACTGAAGCGGAGTGGATCTCTGCAGCATTTGTAGAGCAGCGAGCTAATCCACCTGCAGGCTTTATCAAGGGTGAGCGTTATCCATTCCCCGGCGGTAGCACACCAGTGGTTTCACATTGCTTAAGCGGATGTGGTGACTACAAAGGTGTGGCTCCAGCAGGTGCACTAAACCGAGGTATTGGTCACGTCCCCACAGGTACCACTAAACCCGGCGTCAATGGACTATTCGATATGGGCGGCAATGTATGGGAGTGGACTGCTACTGAGCGCAACGGTGGCTACATTACCCGCGGCGCATCTTGGTGGTACGGCCCTGATAGACAAAAAGAATCTGATGTGGAATCTAAGCCAGCAGATATTGGGGTGGTTTACATTGGATTTCGTTGTGTAGCTGATGTCGTGAAACAATAAGGAATGACCGCACCCGTAATTGACCCATCCGCCATTGAAATCACCCCTGAGTACCAAGAGGTAATTGACGCCATCGAGCGTCATGACCCTTATATCTTCGTCAGTGGTAAGGCGGGCACCGGTAAGACCACTTTAATTGGCTATTTACGTGAGCATATTCATGGCAACGTAGTCGTAGTGGCACCAACTGGCGTAGCTGCATTGCAGGTAAAAGGTGTCACGATCCATTCCTTCTTTCGCTTGCCACCGCGCTTAATCTTTCCTGAAGAAGATATTAAGCCTCTAAAAGATAAGCGACTGTACAAAGATATCCGCCTACTCATTATTGATGAGATCTCGATGGTGAGGGTAGATGTAGTGGATGCAATTGATCTATTCCTACGCGCTAACGGACCACAGAAGAGTGAGCCTTTTGGTGGCATACAGGTGATGTTTGTAGGAGACCTGTTTCAGTTGCCGCCGGTGGTATCTCAAGCGGATATGCAAGTACTCTCTGAGCGCGGTTACGAAGGCCCTTATTTCTTTTGCGCTAATGCGCTCCATCGTAAAGATGTCACGATGGTGGAGCTGTCTAAGATCTTCCGCCAAAAAGATGCACACTTTGCCGGACTACTCAATCAGATTCGTATCAATCAAGACATTGAAGAAGCGCTCAATACCTTAAATACCGTCTGTTATGAAACCAAAAAAGAAGTGGATGAGCAAACTATAACGCTAACTACTACTAACGCCCGTGCAGATCAAATTAATGGTGCAGGATTACGAGCACTGACAACTGATGCCAAGGTTTACATGGGCAATAGCACTGGTAAGTTCAATGTGGATGATCGCAATTTGCCATCGCCCAATCAACTTACTTTAAAAGTGGGCGCAAAGGTGATGTTTACGGCAACCGATAGCAATTTCCCTAAACGCTGGGTGAACGGTACTATTGGTGTTGTTCGCGAACTACTACCCAACACGGTGAAGGTGATGGTGCAAAACGGCCCTTACTCCAATACGGTGGAAGTCAAAGGACATCAGTGGGAATCGTATCGCTATGACCACGACATGATGTCTGGCAAGATTTCACCAAACATCATTGGCACCTTTGTACAGATTCCGCTCATGCTGGCTTGGGCTGTCACTATTCATAAGAGTCAAGGTAAGACTCTCGATAAGATCAAAGTAGATTTATCTTCAGGAGCATTTGCCTCGGGGCAAGTTTATGTCGCATTGAGTCGCTGCACCTCTATCGAGGGCATTACTCTAGAGCGCCCCATACAACCCAAGGATGTGAGTTGTGATCAAGAGGTGAAGCGTTTTTATTTGAACTGCTTGCCTGGCTAATCAACATTTAATTTGGGATTGGATAAAGCTCTTTAAGGCATGACGCATTAGTGGTTTGTAGCTGACATCATATTTTTTCCCTAAAATTTTGAAAGATTCTATTAAATCTTTCTCCAGGCGGATCGATATGATTTCTAAGTTGAGGGCCTTGTCTACTTGGATGCCAACTTCTTTGGGGGAAGCCTCGGCATACTTTGCCTCTCTACCCAATTCGCCGTTTTCCTATGCTTCGGCAGTATTTTGAATCGCCGCTTCCTTACTTTTTCTAGACATTAAACTTCCCGTTGTTTGAGTTTCAACTTTACCAAACAGGCAATCTTAAAAATATCAGCTCAATTAATCCCTAGTTGGTTTAATGGAATTATTTGAGGTAATTATCTGCGGGCTGAGTCCAATTAAAATGAAGTGGACATTAAACTAGGGCAGCGATATGAAAAAAGATTTTCAGAAAGACATGGTCCTTGATGTATTGGCTGATAAAGATTCTTTGAAGTTGACTAAAAGGGAATCAATAGCTAGAGCTATGTGGAGCGAAAGCTCAAAAGCCATCGCCAGGGACGGCGACGACTATTTACGTCTGGGTGAGTTCTCGAATTTAGAGGATCAAAAGCTGGGGTGGTGGGCTATTTAGAACCCAGCTGCCAATCCATCGCGACGATGATCACTGCCAGCAATATAGGCTTCATTTGTTTGTTCACCTAATAGCGCAATGGCTTGAGCACTACCAAAGTCCAAGCTATTAGCTGGCATCACACTTATTTCATGCCCCATCGCCCTCAGTCCTTCGACTACTGCAGTAGGCATAGATGCTTCTACAGTGAGCTTGCCCACATCATCAATTCTCCAGCGGGATGCATCTGAGCAGGCCTGTGGATTGAGATATTCATCGACAAAGCGCATCACAAACTGAAGATGTCCTTGTGGCTGCATATTGCCACCCATCACACCAAATGCCATAGCTGGTTGATTGCCCTTAGTTAAGAATGCTGGAATGATCGTGTGGAAAGGGCGCTTACCTGGCGCCACTTGATTGGGATGACCATCTACCAAGCTAAAGCTCATGCCGCGGTTATGAAAGGCAATGCCACCAGGAGCAACTACTCCAGAGCCAAAGCCCTTGAAGTTCGACTGAATATAAGAAATCATCATGCCGGAATCATCGGCAGCGCACAGGTAAACGGTGCCACCAGCATGTGGATCTCCAGCACCGTAACTACCGGCTTGATTGTGATTAATCAGTGCAGCGCGGCTAGCCAAATAATCTCTATCCAATAGAGCGCTTGTTGGCACTTTCATAGTACTGGCATCAGAGATGTGTGCATAGGCATCGGCAAAGGCCATGCGCATCGCTTCTACTTGTAGGTGAATGCGCTGTGCAGAATTAGCAGGATATTGTTTGACATTAGCCGCTTGCAAAATACCGAGTGCCATCTGCGCCACAATGCCCGAGCCATTGGGAGGAATCTCATGCAGGGTGTAATCACCATAGTCAAACGCCAATGGCTCAACCCAATCAGTTTGATTGGCAGCAAAATCGGCCATGGTGAAACAGCCGCCTGTGCTGTGAGCAAAGTCGACCATGCTTTGGGCTAACTTGCCGGTGTAAAAAGATTCACCTTCAGTATTGGCGATTTCACGCAAGGTATTGGCTTGGGCGGGGTAGCGCCAGAGTTGGCCGGTAGCAGGCGCCTTGCCATCAATCAAAAACGATGCACTAAAACCAGGTTCATTCTTTAGAATGGGAATTGCTTCGCGCCATTGACGAGCAATGACTGGTGAAACTGGAAAGCCGTTTTCAGCATAGTCAATGGCACGCTTAAAGAGTTGTGCAAAAGGCAGCTTACCAAACTGACGAGATAACTCAATCCAACCCGAAACCATACCTGGCACCGTCACGGTATTCCAGCCAATTAAATCCATTGCACTTTTGCCAGAAAAATATTCTGGTGTCCAGGCTGCTGGGGCACGACCAGAGGCATTCATACCATGGAGTTTTTTACCATCCCAAATTAATGCAAAGCCATCGCCACCAAGACCATTCATGGTGGGTTCAACTACGGTGAGTGTGATCGCAGTAGCTAAGGCTGCATCAACCGCATTGCCACCATTTTGCAAAGCTTCAATACCCGCTTGTGTGGCCAATGGCTGTGAACTAGCAACCGCATTCTTAGCAAGGACTGGGGCGCGGCCGCCACCAAAGGGAGGGGAAATTAACATGGATCTAATCGATTCTATTTGAGGGTGTGCAAGCTTGGGTGTATTAGCTATTAATCAATTTTAACGTTGGCTGATTTCACGGCCTTCTCCCATTTGGCATGTTCGCTTTGTGTGATCACAGTTAATTGTTCAGAGTTAGCAAATTGAGGATGGATACCTTGGTTTGCTAGACGATTCTTAAAGTCGGGATTGGTCAAAATCTTCCGAATTTCTCTTTCCAGTTTTGCAGTAATAGCTGGAGATGTTCCTTTAGGAGCAAAGATGGCATACAAGTTTTCCACATCAAATTGCTTCATACCATCTTGACCCAAGGTGGGGACATTGGGCATTAATGGTGAACGTTCGGGCGCGGCAATCGCAATGGGGCGCAACTTACCGCTTTGAATATGTGGCAGAGATGCTGTCACGCTATCAAACATCATGAGTGTGTTGCCAGCAATTAAATCGGGTAGTGCAAAAGAGCTACCTTTGTAAGGGATGTGGGTACCAGCAGCACCAATCCGCTGCATGAACATTGTTGACTCCAGGTGAGAGAGACTGCCGTTACCTTGGGATGCGTAATTAAACTCTCCCTTTTTAGATTTAATAAAGGCAATGAGTTCAGGTAAATTCTTAGCGGGTACCGATGGGTTTACTACGATCAGATGCGGTATCGAACCCACGAGCGCGATGGACGCAAAGTCTTTGGTGAGATCTGCGGGTGGATTTTTGAAAAGTGCTTGAGAAATCGACTGATTGGTGAGTGCGCTAAAAAGTAGGGTGTAGCCATCAGGCGCAGCCTTAGCGGCCGCCCCTAAAGCAATCATGCCGCCAGCACCTGGTTTATTTTCAATCACAATCGGTTGGCCTAATGCCTCTCCAAGCGGAACGCCAATAGCGCGCGCAAATACATCAGTGGAGCCGCCAGCAGGAAAAGGCAGGATGGCGATGATTGGTTTCTTGGGCCAATCTGCATCTGATGCTGCCAAGGCGTTGCCGCACAGAATCGTTGTGATTACACAGGCTAAGAGTGCTTGGGCAGTTTTGAGCTTGAGGTGATTCATGTTCATATTCTTTAAGTGAAAAATAGTTTGCTTTAGGAGACTACTGATCACTCAAGCTTAAAGCAGTAGTGATCTGGAAAACAGTTTCTTTGATGCTAAATCAGAAATTGGTGCTCACAATGAGTGCATGCCACCCATTTTTGAACTCTTTTCCCCCATTTCAGTGAAGTGAGTTAACTAATTAAACAGGTGGTACAAAATTGGAATAGCTACAGCACTGATGACGCCATTCATGCCCATGGCGAGACTGGCGTAAGCCCCTGCCTCAGGATGAATGCTAAATGCACGTGAGGTACCAATACCATGCGCACCAATACCAATAGCAAAGCCACGTTGCCACCATGCTTTCATACCCAGGGCATTCAGAATAAAGGGCGCCAGAATAGCGCCGAGGATTCCGGTAGTGACGGCAAAGATGGCGGTCAAAGTAGGGGATACGCCGATACGCTCAGCAATACCCATCGCAATCGGCGCGGTAACGGATTTGGGATACATCGCACCCGTAATGCTGGAGTCAGCCCCTAATAATTTAGCGATGTTTACAGCGCCAATAATAGATACCAAGCCACCCGCCATTAAAGATGCTAGCAAGGGAAGGGATCGACCCTTCAAGCTGCTTAAGCCCCTATAGATGGGTATGGCTAAAGAGACGGTTGCTGAGCCTAATAAGAAATGAATAAATTGCGCACCTTCAAAGTAGGTGGAATAGGGCATTTCAATAAATTGAATAATGCTGGCCACCAGAATGATGGCGATTGCTACCGGGTTTGCTAAAGGATTCTGTTTGGAAGTCTTATAAATCGACAGACCTATTTGATAGGCTGCCAAAGTAATAAAGAGGGCGAATAAAGGGCTGCCTGAGAGATAAACCCAAATCTCCACAATCGAATGTTTTTCGTTCATTGCCCAGTCTCTGTTGGCTTTGGGCTCAAAAAGCGGACAACTATCGCGCTGGTGGCAATCGTCAGGATTACGCTACCGACCAAGGCGCTGATGATGGCTAGGGCGTTAGCCTTCAGTTGGGGCAAAAATAGCACCACCCCAACGGCCGCAGGAACAAATAGAAGGCCAAGGTACTGGCTAAAACTGTCCGCCACCAATGCAAGTTCATGGCCAATGCCCTTGCGGAGCACCAGCCAAATAATGAGTAGCACCAAGCCAATCACGGGGCCCGGAAGGGTGGGAAGGACGAACTTGGATATAAGCTCACCCAGGCTTTGAAAGAGAAGGATTTGGACTAGGCCGGAGATCATGGCTTGATCTTACTGCTCTGCAATATATGTTGCAAAGCAATAAATTATTTCTTGGGTAAGATAAACACATCAAAAGCAGGGTCTTTATCTATTGGATAGGACTTTATACAAAAACACTAGGGAGAGCGCTCATGGCCGACTTAAACGTCAACGGTAAGAAGTACAAGGTGGATGTTGATCCAGAAACCCCTTTATTGTGGGCGATACGTGATCATGTTGGATTAACAGGTACTAAATATGGTTGCGGTGTAGGTCAGTGCGGTGCATGTACTGTTTTATTTGATGGTCAGGCCATTCGGAGTTGTTCAATTCCGGTGAGCGCAGCTGTAGGTAAGAAGATTGAAACAATTGAGAGCTTAGAAAAAAATGGCCAGCTCTCTAAAGTGCAAAAAGCATGGGTAGACAATCAGGTACCGCAATGTGGTTACTGTCAGTCTGGCATGGTGATGGCAACTACGGCTCTATTACGCAACACCCCAAAGCCGACTGATGCGCAGATTGATGCTGCCGTAACGAATATCTGCCGCTGCGGAACCTTCCAACAAGTGCGTGATGCTATTCATGCTGTGAGCAAGGCATAAGGAGCAATCATGACTAAAACTATTAATACAAATACTTCACGTCGCCACTTTATTGTTGGCTCAAGTGCGATTGCAACTGGATTAGCAATCGGCTTTGATTTCTCTTTCATCTCATCAGCGAATGCTGCTATGGGTACTGGCACGACGGCTATGACTCCCCTCGCAACACCAGAGATTGGTGTTTGGGTAGTCATTAAGCCAAACGATGACATCGTTGTGCGTATCGTTCGCTCTGAGATGGGTCAAGGAACGATTACCGGCTTAGCCCAGATGGTTGCAGAAGAATTACAGTGCAACTGGAAAAAAGTATCTTATGAATACCCATCTCCAGGAGAGAGTCTCAAGCGTAAGCAAGCATGGGGAAGTTACTCCACTGGTGGAAGCCGTGGTATTCGTACTTCTGAACAGTATGTTCGTAAGGGTGGAGCAGCTGCTCGCATCATGTTGGTTCAAGCTGCAGCCAATCAATGGAATGTTCCGGCATCCGAGTGTGTAGCTAAAGATAGCATCATTACGCACACCCCATCTGGTCGTAAAACTACCTTTGGTAAGGTATCGGTTGCTGCATCTCAGTTAGAAGTACCAAAAGAGATCGCTCTCAAAGATCCTAAAGACTGGACTGTGATTGGCAAGTCATTGAATCGTATTGATGGCACGGCCGACAAAGTGACTGGTAAGCAGATCTATGCCATTGACCTGAAGTTGCCAGGCATGCTGGTTGCCACTATTAAAGAGTCTCCCGTATTTGGCGGTAAGGTCAAAAGTTACGATGCCACCAAGGCTACCAGCATCAAAGGGGTGAAGAAGGTCATTCAGGTAAATGATGCTTCGATTGCCGTGATTGCTGATACTTTCTGGCAGGCAAAGACCGGTTTAGATGCGGTTAATATTGTTTGGGATAACGGTAGCAATGGTGATGTATCTAGTGCATCGATTAAGAAAATGCTAGAAGAGGGGCTTACTGCAAACGAGACTTTTGTTGGTAACTCCAATGGTGATGCTAAGGAAGCGGTGTCTAAAGCATCTAAAACAATTGAAGCAACCTATTTCTATCCATTCTTGAACCATGCAACTCTAGAGCCACAAACTGCGACTGCGAAGTGGACGCCAGATTCTTGTGAAGCCTGGGTTCCTACTCAAGATGCTGAAGCTACACTTGCGGCAGTCATTGCAGCATCTGGTTTGCCAGCAGAAAAGTGCGATGCTTACAAAGTAAACCTTGGCGGTGGATTTGGTCGTCGTGGTGCTTTTCAGGATTTCACAACCCAAGCTGTCAATATCGCCAAGCAAATGCCAGGCACACCAATCAAATTGATTTGGACTCGTGAAGAGGATATGACACAAGGTCGTTATCACCCCGTCATGATGTGCAAAATGACTGCTGCGATTGATGATAAGAAAAATATTACTGGCTTAGATATGCGCTTGTCAGGCCAATCTATCTTGGCGGCAGTGCGTCCAGCAGTAGTGGCGGCCAACAAGGGTAAAGATCCAGTAGTGTTTCAGGGATTAGATCCTGCGGGTGAACATGGCATCACTTATAGCTTCCCTAATTTGATGATTGACCATGCAATGCGTAATACCCATGTGCCGCCAGGTTTCTGGCGTGGCGTGAACGTCAATCAAAATGCAGTCTTCCTCGAAACCTTTATGGATGAGATGGCAGAAGCTACGGGTGTTGATGCTGTCGAATTCCGTCGCAAGCATATGGAGAAATTCCCTCGTGCAGTAGCCGTTCTCAATGCAGTAGCAGATGGTATTGGTTGGACTAAACCTGCTAAGCCAGGTGTATTCCGCGGCGTTGCCCAAATGCGCTCATTCGGAAGCTACGTAGCTGCTGCTTGCGAGTTATCCGTGACCAATGGCAATGAGGTAAAAATTCATCGCATTGTGGCTGCAACTGATCCAGGTTATGTAGTCAATCCAGCTCAAGTAGAGCGTCAAGTATCAGGCTCTTTTGTGTATGGTTTGTCTGCTCTCTTTGAAGAAGAGATTACGATCGAGAAGGGCGCGGTTGTGCAGAAGAACTTTGATACCTTCAACTCCATTCGCCTGTATCAGATGCCTAAAGTAGAGACCATCATCATTCAAGGTGGTGGCAAAGAGTGGGGTGGTGTAGGTGAGCCAACGATTGCGGTTGCAGCGCCAGCTGTACTCAATGCGATCTACCGTGCAACAGGCAAGCGCTTGCGCACAGTCCCATTGAAAAACAGCGGTATTAAGTTGGTTTAATGGCTATGGGCAAGCAGGAATGAGACGAACGCTAGTAGCTTTATTGCTAGGGACCTCGACTCTTTTCCTGCCTTGCTTAGCGCACTCTCAAACTTGGGTAGGGGATTCGATTGTGAATCCCCTAACTTCTTCCCCAGGTGATCTCGTGAAAGGGCGCGCGATTGTGGCCAGTCGTCAAGTCGGTTTATGTTTGCTGTGCCATAGTGGCCCATTTCCGGAAGAGCGCTTTCAGGGTAATTTGGCGCCAGACTTGGTTGCTAGTGTGGGCCAATCCACTCCAGCTCAATTACGGGCTCGATTAGTTGATCCAGGGCGCCTAAATGCATCCAGCATCATGCCGGCGTACTATCGCACTACAGGTTTGAGTCGTGTGGCTCCCAAGTTTGTCGATCAGACTATTCTTACTGGCCAAGAGATAGAAGATGTTGTTGCGTTTTTAGTAAGCCTTCAATAATTAACTGAGATTATGAAATCCATATGACTGAATTCAATCCGAGTTCAAATCCTATCAAGCTGAGTCGGCGTATGTACTTGTCTGCGCTGGGTCTTTTAGGTCTATCCAGTTGGATGACTTCGGGTTTGACTATAGCTAAACAGCCAGAGGCAATGGAGGCCATCGCAAAAATTGCCGGCTCGAACACCATTCGTGATGGCCGAGTGAACTTAGTAATTCCGCCTTTGGTAGAGAGTGGCAATCTGGTGGTTCTGAAGTTATCCATAGAGAGCCCAATGACGGCAAATGATTACGTTAAGTCAGTACATGTGATTTCTGAGGCCAATCCATCTCCTAATATGTTTACTGCGTATTTCACACCCCGCTCTGGCCGCGCTGAGCTAACGACTCGTGTGCGATTGGCAGACTCACAACGAGTATGGGCTATCGCACAAATGAGTGACGGAAGTTTTTTCCGGGGATATGCCGATACCTTAGTCACTCTCTCAGCCTGCACGGAGATGATATGAGTAAGACCTCCCGCACAGGTATCACGATGCCAGCCCAGGCAAAAAAAGGTGCCATTATTGAAATTCGGGCAATCGTTCAGCATGATATGGAAACGGGCTATCGATATACTGAAGATGGCAAACGAATCCCGCGTGACATCATTCAACTCTTTACTTGCCAATACAACGGTGAAGAAGTGTTCAGAGCGGATTTTTATTCCGGCATCGGTGCAAATCCCCTCATCATGTTCACTACCGTGGCAGTAGCCTCCGGTACTCTTGTATTCAAGTGGGTAGGTGATGATGGCTATGAAGCGGTGAACCAGGCGCAACTTACCGTCTCGTGAATCTGTTCGTTTTCTGCCTTCGTGTATTACCGCTGTTAGTCATTCTGATTGCGGCTAATTCTAGTCTGGCGCTTGAGGCTTCAAAGGATGCCCGGCAATCGAGTTATCACTTGATGACGCCCGAGAATCGGGCAATGCAAGATGACGCTAATCTCAACCCCGCTGCATTTTGGGTGCTCGATGGCCATAGTCTCTGGAAAGAAAAGACCGGAAAAAAGAATGCATCTTGTGCATCCTGTCATGGCGATAGTGGGCAAAAGATGACTGGTGTAGCAACACAGTTTCCTAAGATGCAAAAAGGAAAGTTGCAGACCTTGGAGGGGCAAATTAATCAATGTCGTGCATCACGGCAAGAAGCCCCAGCACTCGCTTATGAGAGTAAAGAGCTCTTAGCCTTAACGACATTTGTAGCTAGTCAATCCAAGGGTTTGCCAATCGCCGTGCAAGAAACACCTCAGAATAAAAAAGACCTACAACAAGGACGTCAGTTCTTTAATGAAAGAATGGGTCAGCTTAATTTATCTTGCGCCCAATGCCACCAAGATCGCGCTGGCTTGAAGTTGGGTGGAAGCCTAATTCCTCAGGGTCACCCAACTGCCTACCCCATTTACCGAATTGAATGGCAGACCATGGGTTCTTTACAAAGACGTTTACGGAACTGTATGAGTGGGGTGCGCGCTCAGCAGTTTGAGTATGGCTCGCAGGAGATGGCTCAATTAGAGTTATTTCTGATGTGGCGAGCCAGAGGCATGCCCCTCGAAACTCCAGGCGTCCGGCCTTAAGTAGAGATTAGTCTGAAAAGACTACTGAAGTCGCACCATTAATTAAAACACGGTCATGCAAGTAGTAACGCAGGGCGCGTGAGAGTACGGTGCGCTCCAAATCTCTGCCCTTACGAACTAAGTCTTCAGGCGTATCGCCATGGGTAACGCGAGTGACGTCTTGCTCAATGATCGGACCTTCATCCAAATCACTCGTCACAAAGTGTGCAGTCGCACCAATCAACTTAATACCGCGAGCATGGGCTTGATGGTAAGGCTTCGCACCTTTAAAGCTTGGCAAGAACGAATGGTGAACGTTGATGCAGCGTCCGGATAATTGAGTAGATAAATCATCTGACAGAATTTGCATGTAGCGCGCCAATATAACCATATCTACTTTTGCATCAGCAACAATCTTAAGGAGCTTCACTTCTTGCTTTGACTTCGTCTCTGGCGTAACCGGTAAGTGATAAAACGGAATATCCGCAAAATCAATACTGGAGTACACCTCACGCGGATGATTGGAAACAATTCCGCTAATAATCATTGGCAGCTCACCAATACGCCAGCGATAGAGAAGATCTACTAAGCAATGATCGAGCTTGGATGCCATGATCAGCACGCGCTTCAAATCTTTTACAGCACGCAAGTCCCAAGTGAGGTCAAAGCGCTTAGCGATTTCTATAAAGCCAGCTTTAAGGGATTTACTGTCGGCGCCACAGCTAAAGCTCACGCGCATGAAGAAGCGTTTAGAAGCTTTGTCATCAAATTGCTGAGCTTCCTCAATGTCACCACCTAATTCAAAGATGTAGGTTGAAACAGCCGCAACAATGCCCGGTCTATTGGGGCAGGTCAGTGTGAGGTAGTAATTTTCTGTAGTCATGGCTTTAAATAAGAGAAGGATTGCTTGTGAGACGCGATTTTAGACTGCTTATTTGGCGATGGGCACTCTATCTGCTGGTCCCAGATAGGATTCGCTCATATCTTTAATCTTGGGAACGGGAATATCTGAGCAAATTGGCTTTGGTCCTAAGGCATTCAAAAAATTACAGTCTTGCTTGGTTACCGCTGAGGCGGCATGCTCTAAAGGGGATTTACCAGTCGTTACAGTGGAGATAGCGCTAGCTGCAGTCGAAGGGTTGGCCACTGCTGCCGATACTGCTACTGAGCCTGCAGAGCTTGCAACTGTAGTGGCAGATCCTCCTAAAGCTAGTAATGGTGCTGCACAACCACCCAAATTAAAGCAGAGAACTATGCTTCCAACTGCAGACCAGTCCGATAGGTTTAGTCTGCCTTGATAGGCAATCAAAATAGGGCGTTTATTTGCGCTGGCAAACAACGTTGAAAACTCCTGCTGTCCAAGAATCGTTCACGACAGGCTCAAATTCACTTCTGGGAGTTTTGTTATCTGAAACTACCTTACCTTTACCTTTATTACCAGCGAACTCTTTATATTCGATTGGTCGGTAGCTAACGGCCGGGCAATTGTATTCATTAATGCCGATGATTGAGCTAACGGACTGTTTTGTTTTTGGATTAATGCCAGGCTTCTTCAGGTCAAGCATTGACATGATTTGCGATGTCTCGCCTGATGCGCTGACTGTATCTAGATCAACATACACCACCATCATTTCATTTGATCCCAATTCTTTCCACTCAGCAAAGCTGCTGGAGAATGGTAGTAAAGAGAGTGCAGTAAGGGCTGTAAGTGCGTATATTTTTTTCATCATATGTGGCCTGTCACATTATTAGTAAAGTAAGTTGAGACACCGGTTGGTATCTTGAGAACCATTCTAAACGCCCCCAGCTTATTTCTCCTTAATAGTCAGATCTAGTTGACGCCCGACCTTTTGGGGTTTCATTTGCAGGGGTAGATATTCATTTCGAGCCCAGAGCGCAGCCATATTGCGGTAAAGCTTGCTCTGAACCCAGCCAGATTGTCCAGTTTGGTATATAAAAAGTGATTGCTCCAAGTCAGAGAGGTCATAGAGTGCTCGTAGGCTAGGAGCTTGCTTGGTTTCAAAAGGATTGTCAGTTCTCAGTAGTTCGAGGCGCCCCACATTGACGCTAAAGCTGTCCCCAGGAAAAGGCTGCGTCACATTAAAGAGACTTCCCAGGAATGGCACCTTGCTCAAAGGACGATGCTCTGAGACTGCGATATGTGCGTTACCCCAAACCCAATTTTTAGGATTGCTGCCAAATTGAGCGCTCAGTTGCTCAAGTGCTTTATCAAATGCTGCATTTGAAGTATCGGCACAACTCTCAATCCGTTCAGTTTGGGGATCGTTGCACCAAGGACTATTAGGATTTTGTAATTGCAATATCAGTGGATTTCTAAAGTTACGGGTACCATAATTCTCAGTGAACAAATATCCTAAGCGTGAAAAGAGTTTGCGCGTGAGTTGGTCAGCCCAAGCATTAAATATCAATGCGCCAGTGCTATCAATTTTCATGTCCCCATCAAAGTTCTTGCTGAGCTCAATTGCTTGTTGGGCTAGAGGATGTGTTGATTGCGCTGATTTAAATAATTCTAATAATGGTGTGGCGCCCAAAGACAGGGCATCTGCTTGCATCGCTTTCATAGAGGCGATGTCATGTTTTGACCTGCTATTAATGAGTTCCACAATTCTGTCATAGCGGGTTGGCAGCTCCCAGTCGCCAGTTAGTGGATTCAGATCATTGCTCGCAATGATTTTCTGGTTAGCCGTAGCAATCCAATTGCCCTCTGGGTTATTGCTATTAGGTAGTTGCTCAAACGGGACGTAGCCAGTCCAATCGTATTGTCTCTCCCAGCCCAATGCTGGCGCTACTCCATACAGTCCTTGGTGCAAAGTGCGTTTAGGTGCGACACCGGCCGCCTGATAAGAAATATTTCCATCTACATCTGCCATCACCACGTTTTGCATTGGCGCATAGTTTTTGCGTAGCGCCTGTTTGAAAGTCTCTAAATCTTTGGCGTGATTCATGTCCAGTAAGCCAGCAACCGATTGATTTTCAACATCTAAGGCGGTCCAGCGTAAAGCTAAGACAAAGCGATCGGTATCAATCACCCGCTTGGCTCGTGCATATGATTCAGAAATTACTGGGCCATGCCGTGTTTCTTTGACTAAGAAGCGTAGTGGAGACTCGCCTTTGATATCGATGATTTCTTGGCGAACTTTAAAAGCTAGTGGACCCTCTGGGCCTCGATACACTCCAGGATTTTTCGGATCGAGCTGCTCAATATATAAATCCTGAACATCGGGGCCGGTATTGGTAAAACTCCAAGCAAACTTATCGGTCCTTCCCAGTACCACCGCCGGTATGCCGGGGAGGGTGGCGCCAATGACATTGAGACCTGGGGCTTCTAAGTGAGCCATATACCAAATCGCTGGTGCTGATAGGTCAAGATGCGGGTCGTTTGCCAGCAAGGGCTTACCTGAGGTCGTGAGTTTTCCGCTTAGCGCCCAGTTGTTTGATCCAATACCTTCCTTACCGCCTGGGATTTCATTGATAGCTAATTCAGTTATAGGCAGATTCTTTGACTTTTGATCTCTTGTGAGTGGTTTGGGATTAAAGACATTAATATCCCGATACATTTTTGCAAAGTCAAAATTACTTACAGGGTCACCAGGTGTATAGGGCGGTAGCACCTCCCATACCTGCTTGGTAGTTAAAAACTGGGCGAGTTCAAGTCGTTGTAATTCTTTTTGCCAGTTACCACCAAGATCAAGCGCCATCATTAGCATCCACGCCACGCTATCAGTAGGTGACCAATGCCCTGGTTTAGATCCAGTTAAAAAGTATTCCACTGGTAATGCCCAGCCTAAGTGGGCATTACCAGCGTTAACGCCATCTGCATATGACTGAAGCAATCGCTTGGTAGCAATAGGGTAGCGATCAAACTGTTTTTCTGCGGCGTGCTTAATACCCAGTGTCCGAATAAAACGATCGATTGCAATAGTTTCTTTCCCGAGGATTTCGGAAAGTCGCCCACTGGCTAGTCGGCGATTAATTTCCATTTGCCAGGATCGTTCACTGGCATGCAAATAGCCCAAAGCAAAGAGTGCATCAGTAGAGCTCTTTGCTTGAATATGGGGAATGTCACTCTCATCAAAGGTAATCGAAACAGAATCCCCGAGGGACTTGATAATCCGCTTGCCAGAAGGATTGGTTTGGGCGGAGATTAAGTAGATCATTCCAGCGGCGATGATCAACACTAGGGCTGCAGAAACAAGCCAAAAGATGCCTTTTAAGGTAGATTTAAGACCCGATCTTGGCGTAAGCATTTTCATAGGAATATTTTAATGTGTTTGCTTGAGCTAGACCCCAGGCTTGATGAAAGCAGGCTTCCCGTCTCTAATAGAGCTCGCATGCTAAAATTTCGCTTGTCTTGATTTATTTAGTACGGCTTTATTGCTCGTGCGAGCCCGAGTGGTGAAATCGGTAGACACAGCAGATTTAAAATCTGCCGACTCAAAAAAGTCGTGCCGGTTCGATTCCGGCCTCGGGCACCAATCGATTGATTTCAGGCATCCTTGAAATACCTTTACTTTCTCTCCTTGCTCCCCTTACTTTTTTGTGCCGCCCCCAGTTTGGCTGCAGACGCTCTGGTTTTTACTTGTGAGCGTTCGGAAAAAAACTATACCGAAACCTATCAACTCAAAGTTACGGCGGCTTCAAAAAATCAGAAGGCCAAAGTCTTCATTGATGATCGAGATTTAGATCGGGCTAGCGAATTGGGTCGGCAAACCATTAAGAATGTCCTTATTACTGAATCTACCATCCTGATTTCAATGGAAGCACAATTTCCCCCAGAGAGTTTTGATGGTATTCAGTATGGCGCTGGCTCTGTAATCACGGTGATCGCGATTAATCGACCAACGGGCCAGCTCAGAAAATCCGAGACTATTAAAGGTGGAATTCTTTCAGCAACTCTTGGCGAAGGTACGAAGACTTATCAAGAGCAATGTATCGCTGCCAATCAGTCTTAATTAGGCTCAGTCACAAATCCTAGCTTTGTTAAGCCAGCGCGTCGGGATGCGGCTAATACCTGAGCAACATATTCATACTTCACCGACTTATCGGCGCGTAAATTGATTTCTGGTTGCGGCTCCTTCTGAGCAGCTTTTTCTGCATAGCCGTCAAAAGTTTTCAAATCAATTGGTGTGCTATTCCAAAATATTTGACCCTGGGCATCAATCGAGAGCTGCACTGACTCTGGTTTGACTTCATTGCGCACGCTATTGGCTTTGGGCAGCTCCACTTTCACCGCCTGCTGAATGACTGGCAGAGTAATGATGAAGATGATGAGGAGCACCAACATGACATCCACCATCGGAGTCATATTGATTTCGGCCATGATGCCGCTTTCTTCTTGGTCGTTCGGAAGATTAAAAGACATATTTATTCTCCAGACTTCACACGGGCACCAGTGACAAAGTAAGCGAGGAGGTCATTGCCAAATCGATTGAGATCAGCAAGCAATAATTTATTGGCACGATTAATTGCGTTAAAGCCTAATACTGCTGGAATCGCTACAGCCAAGCCTAAAGCGGTCATGATGAGTGCTTCGCCAATGGGGCCAGCAACCTGATCAATCTGCGCACTACCAGAGCTGCTGATTGCGATCAAAGCATGGTAGATACCCCACACTGTTCCAAATAGGCCAATAAACGGTGCGGTCGCACCGGTCGAGCCAAGGAAAGTAAGCCCTTTTTGGAGTTGGGCCGCAACACCATCAATACTGTTCTTAAGACTTCTTGCCATCCACTCGGAGTAGTTCAGTGTTTGCAATAGTTCACGATGATTGGTCGATTGGCTCTGGTGGTGAGTAGAGGCTCCACTGGCAGCTTTAGCAACCTGAAAGTAAGGATTGCTTGCATGGTTAGTAAATGCATTCAGACCCTGGTCATAGGAGGTGGCGCGCCAAAACTGATCGAGCTCAGGCTGGAGTTTGCGTAAATTACGCAAATCCCAAAAACGGGAGAGCAAAATTACCCAGGTCACAATAGAACAGATCAGAAGTGCGATAGCCACAAAGCGGGTCACTGCATCGCCCTCGAGCCATAAATTTGCTAAGCCAAATGGTGTGTTCATAATATTAATTCTTTAAATTAAATTTAATTAAAAGGTTGGTAGAAATTCTTTGGGGCGAACCATTGACTAAAAATGGTTTAAAGCGATAACGACGACCAATCTCGGTTGCAGCCCTATCTAATCTTGGAAATGAGCTAGAACGCAATAAAGCCACATCCTCAACATTACCTGATTCATCAATAATCAGTCTCACCACCACTTCACCTTGTTCTCCAGATCTTTTAGAGAAAGAAGGGTAGTAAGCATCTGCATCTGGTTGATATACGACGACTAGTTTACCAATGTCAGTCTGAATCGGTGTGCCACTAGATCCAGAGGTGGTGGCTGGTGCAACCGTAGCATTCGGAGCCTGTGATTCACTTTTGGATTGCTGCGGTGTTGGCGGGGCGGAAGTCTGTTGTTGGGTTTGTGGCGGTGTTGGTGCCTGCGTGGATTTTTCATCCACCGTTTTCTTCTTTTGTTCTTGCTTAGGTTTTGGTGGGGGCGCAGCTGGAGTAGCTTGAGGCTGCTTAGCTGCCTCAGGACTTACTAGATTGGCCATCACTCGCGCATCATCTTGATTATTATCGTTGTCCGGCTTCATACCACTCTGAAAGCCAATCAGAAACAATAAATGCAAGGCAATAACAATGCCAATGATGATGCGCTCAGTCTTATCGAATGGTAGATGCGCATTCATCCGATTTAAAAAGGCGCTCATGTGAAAGAACTCACTAATTGAGAGGTAATGCTGTGTTTATCCAGATCTGATTGCATGAGCTCGTGCGCCATATGATGCAAGTTCTGTGCATCTTTACTGCTAATGAATTTGATAGTGCCATATTCATCATCATCCAATTGCATGCCCTGTGACTCTAGTTTTCGTTTGAGTTGACGTACTACTGCCTCACTAGTATCAATCAAATTAATCGAATCTCCCAATAATTTGCGTATGGCTTTTCGCAAGAAAGGGTAGTGCGTGCATCCTAGAACAAGCGTATCTGCCCCCGCCTCCTGAATGGGCTCTAGGTGTTCGGCAAGTAGTTCTAGAGTTTGCTCACTATGAGCTTGGCCCGCTTCAATTAGGGGAACTAAGCCGGCACCCGCCTGTTTAACAAACTGACAATTGGGCAGGGTGGCTAGTAAGGCGCTAAATTTATCGCTCTTGAGTGTGGCCTCGGTTGCGAGTACCCCAACAATCCCATTGCTTGACTGCATTGCTGCAGGCTTGATGCCAGGTTCTACGCCGATGATCGGAATATTGCTGAGCTCATCACGAATATCTGCAATGGCTTCGGCAGTAGCAGTGTTGCACGCAACCATAATGGCATCACAACCTTGCGCTGCTAAGTATTGGCATAGCTCCATACTGCGCGAAGCTATCCACTCGCTAGACTTCTCTCCATAAGGAGCATGAATAGAGTCGGCTAAATAGATGTAGTCATGCGCGGGAAGCTGGCGCAGAGCCTCATCCAAAATGGATAAGCCTCCAACGCCAGAATCAAAAACTCCGATGAGTGCCAAGTAAGGTCGCTTAACTAAGGGCGCTAATTGACTCAAGCAATCACAACTGGAATGCCGGCAATCTTTGCTTGCCATTCTTTGGGGCCTGTCTCATGCATAGAGATGCCGGCAGAGCTGACCGCTACTGTTACTGGCATATCTTTGACATCGAACTCATAAATCGCCTCCATGCCGAGGTCAGCAAAGCCCACTACCTTCGCTGTCTGAATGGCTTTAGAAACCAAGTAAGCAGCGCCACCAACGGCCATCAAATAAGCGGACTTATGTTTTTTGATTGCCTCAATTGCAGTAGGGCCACGTTCTGCTTTACCAATCATGGAGATCAAGCCAGTTTGAGCCAGCATCATCTCGGTGAACTTATCCATACGAGTTGAGGTTGTTGGGCCTGCTGGACCTACTGCTTCATTGCCTACTGGATCTACTGGACCAACGTAATAAATCACGCGGTTTTTAAAGCTCACTGGCAATTCTTCACCTTTGGCCAGCATGTCGGCAATGCGCTTATGAGCAGCATCACGACCAGTCAAAATTTTGCCATTCAGGAGAAGTGTTTCACCTTCTTTCCAGCCGGCCACTTCTTCAGCGGTCAAAGTATCTAAGTTCACACGCTTTGATTTTTTAGTGTCTGGAGTCCAAGTGACATCTGGCCAATCAGACAATGAAGGGGCCTCTAATTTAGCGGGGCCGTCACCATGTAAATGAAAGTGAATGTGGCGGGTAGCGGCGCAGTTCGGAATCATCGCCACCGGTAGTGAGGCTGCATGGGTTGGGTAGTCCATGATTTTGATATCAAGAACGGTAGTAAGGCCACCTAAACCTTGGGCGCCAATACCAAGCTTGTTTACTTCATCGAAAATCTCTAAACGGAGTTCCTCGACACGATTTTTTGGCCCGCGAGCAATGAGCTCTTGAATATCTACTGGGCCCATCAAGGACTCTTTAGCCATCAACATCGCTTTCTCCGGGGTCCCGCCAATGCCGATACCTAAGATGCCGGGAGGGCACCAGCCCGCACCCATCGTTGGAACTGTTTTGACTACCCAGTCAACGATCGAATCCGAGGGGTTGAGCATGACCATCTTGGCTTTGTTCTCAGAGCCACCACCTTTAGCCGCGCAAATGACTTCAACATCATCGCCCGGGACGATTTCATAATGAATAACAGCTGGTGTGTTGTCGCCTGTGTTTTTGCGTTTACCCGCTGGATCAGTCAGAACGGATGCGCGTAATGGGTTATCTGGGTTCATATAAGCGCGACGGACACCTTCGTTCACCATATCAGTAACACTCATAGTGGCATCACCCCATTGAACATTCATACCAATTTTGAGAAAAACGACAGCAATGCCAGTGTCCTGACACATGGGGCGGTGACCTTCTGCACACATCCGGCTATTAGTCAAAATCTGCGCAATCGCATCCTTCGCTGCAGCACCTTGCTCAAGCTCATAAGCCTTACCCAGGGCGGAGATAAAATCTTTAGGGTGATAGTAAGAGATGAATTGAAAGGCATCCGCCACGCTTTGGATGAGGTCGTTTTGTTTGATATTTGTCATGGTTTTAGGCTTAATTATGTAAGGTTTAATCTATTTTAAGGGTTTGCCATAGAGCAAATCTAGCGTGTTTTCACTTATCTTATTAGGTCTTGGGATGCGTTTTCCTTACTCTGCACTATTTTTGCAGAAAAAGACGACTGATTATTGAATAGAAGGGCTGTGAAGCATGGAACCATTGATGCAAGAAAACCGCGTATTTAACCCGCCAGCAGACTTCGTTAAGTCTGCTGCTATTCCAGGAATGGATGCTTATAACAAGCTCTGTGCTGAAGCTAACAATGATTATGACGGTTTCTGGGGTCGCCTTGCTAAAGAAAATGTCTTCTGGAAAAAGCCCTTTACTAAAGTTCTTGATGAATCCAAAGCACCTTTCTACAAGTGGTTTGAAGATGGCACTACCAATGCTTCTCACAACTGTTTAGATCGTCAAGTTGAAAATGGTCTTGGCAATAAGACCGCGATTATTTTTGAAGCAGACGATGGCTCGGTAACCAACGTAACTTATCAAGAGTTACTTGAGCGTGTTTGCAAAATGGCAAATGCACTGCGCAAAATGGGCATCAAGTCTGGTGACCGCGTCATCATTTACATGGCGATGACTATCGAAGGTGTTGTTGCGATGCAAGCTTGTGCTCGTATCGGTGCAATTCACTCCGTTGTGTTTGGTGGATTTTCTGCCCAAGCCCTGCGCGATCGAATCATTGACGTTGGTGCCGTAGCTGTGATTACTGCAGACGGACAGTTCCGCGGTGGCAAAGCATTGCCTTTAAAGGCCATTTGTGACGAGGCCCTGTCGACTGGCGAATGTCCTAATGTGAAGCATGTGATCGTAAACAAGCGCACTGGTAATGATGTCACCATGACAGCGGGCCGTGATGTTTGGATGCAAGAAATCGTCGCCAATGAATCTACAACTTGTGAGCCAGAGTGGGTTAGCGCTGAGCACCCATTATTTATTTTGTATACATCTGGTTCGACCGGCAAGCCTAAGGGTGTTCAGCACTCTACAGGTGGCTACCTCTTGTGGGCGATTCTCACAATGAAGTGGACCTTTGATATCAAGCCAAATGACGTCTTCTGGTGTACTGCTGATATTGGCTGGGTAACAGGCCACTCCTATATTACCTACGGCCCACTCGCAGTGGGCGCTACCGAGATTGTGTTTGAGGGCGTTCCAACTTACCCTAATGCGGGTCGCTTCTGGGACATGATTCAAAAACACAAGGCAACGATTTTCTATACCGCGCCAACGGCGATTCGCTCATTGATCAAAGCCTCAAGCAATGATCCGGCGGTGCATCCTCAGAGTTATGACTTAACCTCCTTGCGTCTCTTGGGTTCGGTTGGTGAGCCGATTAATCCAGAAGCGTGGATGTGGTACTACGAGAATGTGGGTGGCTCACGTTGCCCAATCGCTGATACCTTCTGGCAAACCGAAACTGGTGGCCATATGATTTCACCATTACCTGGTGCAACTCCCATGATTCCAGGTTCATGCACATTGCCATTGCCAGGTATTCAGGCGGCGATTGTGGATGAGGCAGGTGTAGATGTGCCAAATGGTCACGGTGGTATTTTGGTGGTGAAGCGTCCATGGCCTTCGATGATTCGTACGATCTGGGGCGATCCCGATCGCTTCGTAAAATCTTATTTCCCAGAAGAGTTGGGCGGTACTTTGTATCTAGCTGGTGACGGTGCAATTCGCAATAAAGATACTGGCTACTTCACCATTACGGGTCGTATCGATGACGTATTGAACGTCTCCGGTCATCGCATGGGCACGATGGAAATCGAATCTTGCTTGGTTGCTAATCCATTAGTTGCTGAGGCTGCAGTAGTGGGCCGTCCTGATGAATTGACTGGTGAAGCCATTTGCGTATTCGTAGTTCTGAAGGGTGGACGCCCAACAGGCGATGAAGCGAAGAAGATTGCCACTGAGTTACGGAACTGGGTAGGTAAGGAGATCGGCCCGATCGCTAAGCCAAAGGATGTTCGTTTTGGCGATAACTTACCTAAAACACGTTCAGGCAAGATCATGCGTCGCTTGCTTCGTGTCATTGCTAAAGGTGAAGAGATAACCCAAGATACTTCAACCCTGGAAAATCCAGCAATTTTGGATCAGCTTAAAGAGTCTGTTTAAGTAGCTTATTACGCTTTTAGAGGCAAACCCTTCTGGCAAACGTATAATCAACGGCTTGTACGGAAGGGTGGATGAGCGGTTTAAGTCACACGCCTGGAAAGCGTGCGTAGGTTAATAGCCTACCGCGGGTTCGAATCCCGCCTCTTCCGCCAGTAGTGCAAAGTCCTTGTAAATCAATAGTTTACGAGGACTTTTTTTATCTATTCAACCCATGTTTTCAACCCATGTCATGAGTTGATTTGTTCTCACTAAGAACAAACTTGTTATCCCCTCCAGAACCTTTACCTTCCACCACTTCTAGAACGCATTTAGAAGGGGTTTGGAGATGAAAAAAGTCTGCCTGTATTGTCGAGTGTCAACTACTCATCAAACGTCTGAGAATCAACTCAGAGAGCTTCTAGCAGTAGCAGAGCGTATGGGCTATGAAATCGACGCAGAGTTCATTGATAACGGTATTTCGGGCGCCAAATCAAGAAAAGATCGACCTGCACTTGATGAAATGATGAAATTAGCCGCTAAACATAAGTTTGAGATGGTTATGTGCTGGTCAATCGATCGGCTAGGGAGAAGCCTTCAGCATCTCGTTGAAATACTCAATGAACTCCAGTCAATGAAAATTGATTTGTTCTTTATGCAACAGGGGATGGATACAACAACGCCAAGCGGTCGAATGATCTTCTCAGTATTTGGAGCAATAGGGGAGTTTGAGAGGAATTTGATGCGAGAGCGAGTAATTGCAGGTCAACAAAGGGCAAAGGCATCAGGAGTTCATATAGGGCGCCCAACTAAGATGAATGATGGAATTAAATCGGCAATTCAGGCAATGCACGAGAACGGCATGAGTATTCGTCAAATAGCCAAATCCTGCAAAGTTGGGATTGGGACTGTTTATTCAGTGGTTAAATAGCCTGCTTTCGGCCATGAAGGGGCACACACAATAAATGCTTGCGCCCTTCTAAGCAGTCTAAGGATGACGTTCTTCGTCAATACAGGACGCTTCAAAGCTTACTTCACCCCCCGATTTTGAAAAATGAGTCCCATCCATCTATCTTTACAAACTGTTTTGCACAGACAACTAGTTATTTTTTGGATTTATTAACTTTTGTAACGAAAATCTATATTTATTATTAGTATTATTATTGAATCTGAAACTAGGCAACTAAGTGATTGTGTATAAATAGATGCTAAAAAAATTTCATATCCAAATATTTTTGAAATTATTAATATTGGTGACTTTAGCTTTTATTAGTAATTATGTCTTAGCGCTTAGCTATGCTACGGTTAATGGCGTCACTTTCACTCGTTCATCAGGATCCTTCTATACTTCCTGTAATACGATCACTGGTTCGGGTTCAGCGACAAGTATCTCAAATTGTAACAATGCTGTGAATGCTGCAAATGCAGGGGGTACTGTTGTTTCGTCAGTTAATGACTTTGCTTCTGTTTATTTAGGAGGCACAGATCGTTACAGTTTTACAGGCGCTACTGCTAATACTTCATATGATTTGAATTTTTTATGCGGATCAAATGCTATTGCTTTTCCATATAGTCTTAATTTAACGGGTAGTGGGTTAAATCTTGGTTCATCGTCAGTTGCACTTCCTCTTTTAAATAGTGGTTGGCAAGTATGCACGATCCCTATTATCGCTACAGCAACGTCGGGTAGTATCACAATAAACCCCTCAGCCAGTGTTGCTGTATTTCTTTATAGCTCAATTCCATGGGTAACTAATGCAAGTCCAGTTTCAACTGATGCTACTTTATCTGCCTTAACTATTTCAAGCGGTACTTTATCGCCAACTTTTGCGAGTAACACAACGTCTTACACTGCTTCAGTAATAAATACTATATCTAGTATTACTGTAACGCCGACAAGAAACGAAGCCAATGCAACGATCACTGTGAATGGGGTGGCAGCGACTTCGGGTTCAGCGTCTGGAGCGATTGCTTTAAGCGTTGGATCTAATACGGTTACTACAATAGTAACTGCACAGAATGGGTCTACTACTAAAACTTATACATTATCAGTGACTAGGGCAGCAGCAAATCAGTCTGCATTTTCAGTGGGCGCTAGTTCTACTTCAATATTAGTTAACAGTGGCACTGCTATTTTGACTACATCTGGTGGCTCTGGAACTGGCTCGGTTAGTTATTCGGTAACCGCTGGTACGTGCTCGATTTCAGGTTCTACTTTAACCGCAGGATCCTCGGCGGGTTCTTGTACGGTCACGGCGACTAAAGCTGCTGATGCTACCTATAACGCAGCAACGGCAATAGTGACGATAACGGTGATTGCTGTCCCACCAAGGGCAACCATTGAGCAAGCAGCCAGTGATCCTTCGGTACGCTCTGCTTTAATGGCCCAAGTAAATACAATGCAGCGATTTACTACTATACAGATTCAGAATTTATCTAGTCATATCGAAGCGCTTAGAAGTAATTTTCGGGTAACAACTGGTGGCCTTACTTTGGGTGTAAACCAAGGCATAACCAAAGACTGGATGCCCCTATTGGATAAGCTAAAAGAGCATTACCTAGCTCAAGAAAACGGCTCTAGTAAGCAAGAGCAACTTGTTGCTTCTACAAAAAATGCAATGTATTTGCCAGATTTAAGTGGAGAGAAAGATAATCACCAAAATACTGTGATTAAACAGACGCTAGTAAGGCATATTTTATTGCGTAATCATGCTGGCTTAACGGATCAAAATATGGAGCGACGCCTTGTTGGTTATCGTAATCAGGTTCGTGCAAAATCTGCCAATTTTGGGGGGCTGGCAGAAAAGTTTTCTGAGGCCGAGGACGGTTCCGTGTCGCAGGCTGGTGTGCTTGGCTGGGTTAGCCCTGGAGACTTGAATTCAGAATTTGAGCAGGCGATGAATCAATTAAAAGTTGGTGAGGTTAGTAAACCTGTAAAAACCGAATCTGGATGGCACCTTATCCAAGTTTTAGAACGACGTCAATCTGAGCTTGCTGTTGAGAAACAACATCAGCTAGCCAACCTTATAAAAGTTTCCGATTCCACCAATACTAAGATTCAAGCTACTTTGAGCGATGAGGGTATGGTTAAAAAGAACCCTAATACTTATGGCATAAATGATCTATTAAGTGCTGTATATCGAGGTATTGCAAAAGATGAAGAAGAAAATGTACCAACATATGCGCTATGGAGTTTAGGTAATTTTGATTTCGGAACAACTGGCAGTAACAGTGCCTCAGCACCACTGAAGTTTTCTGCTTCAGGTGTAACAGTTGGTATTGATTATCAGCTACATAAATCAATCATCATAGGAGCTGCAGTAGGTTTAGGTTTTGATAGAACAAATATAGGGGTATTAGGATCGAATATAAATTCGATTCAAAAGACTATATCGACCTATGGCGTCTATCAGCCTTATAAAAATATATTTCTCGACGGCATCATGGGATACGGTAGTGTTGGTTTCAATGGTAATCGTATAGTAACTTTTGATAACTCAAATACCAATCTTGGAATTAGTAGAACAGGTAATAGTTTATTTAGCTCCTTAGGAGTTGGATACCAACTCATATCAGGTAACTTTCAATATCAACCATTTGCTAGATCAACGGTTACTCAGTTTAAGTTGAACCCATATTCTGAATCAGGATTATCTGACTATGCCTTGGCTTATGGCTCAGCTACTAGCTTGAGCACCATAAATTCTCTGGGATTAAAGGGAATGTATGAAATTTTTGTTGATGATAGTAGATGGACTCCAGCCCTGAAGATTATGGTTTCCAGGAATTCTAGTGGCTCAATCAATCAAAGTGCTTACTATGCGGATACCGGGGCTGGTGGCGGCACTTACTATGTAAGCTCAGTTTCACTGCCAACCTATACGGAGTCGGCGGGAGTAAGCTTGAAGTATTCATATAGGCGCAATATGAGCATGGAATTGGGTTATCTAGGCACCATTGGCAATAATTCTTACCGAGCAAATTCTATTAGGCTTGATGCACGACTAATTTTCTGATTTTTTTGTGGTTATTAGTTCAGATTTGGTATTCGCCATGGTCTACTTTGGACCGTTAGCTGCCGTTGGTGTATCTAAAGCATCAACTTACTGAACATTTTAAAATCTATTAAAAATCATGCTCCTGACAGCGTTAAATCAGGGGCATATTTTTCGACTTTCTGAACACCTATTTTGTTCTCACTAAGAACAAAATTTCCCTGATTTTTATCTAATTTTCAAGTGCGTAAATATCACGAAACCCATATAGGTATTGACAAATAGGCTGTTTTTGCTACGATAGTCTCATAGTAATAGATGTAATCGTGCTTCCCATAAGAGTGCTCCAATGCCCTCCGAAACCACCTTCGGGTGGTTTTTTCTTTGCTTTTTTTCTTGATTTTTGTCCTAAATCGCCATCTCAAGCTAAATTATTTAGTCCCTCAATCCCCTGTTTTTAATCAAAAAAAGGGGTTTTTGATGTTTCTGTTGCATTGCCGCAAATAAATCTTGCACTGCAATAAAAAACTTCTTAGAATGGTGCATTGCAATACATTTATCAATTTTATAAAAGTTAGGAAAAACACCATGTTCCAGAATCAATTAAACGACCAAATGACACAAGCTCAAACTAAAGCTGTTGAAAACGCTAAGTTCTTAGCTCAAGTAGCTGTTGAAAGCGCAAAAGAATTAGCTGAAATCAATCAAGCTGCCGCTAAAGATGCTTTAGTTGTTGCTCAAGATGCAAGCGCTCAATTGTTGGCTATTAAAGATGCACAACAGTTGGCAAAATTGGCTCAGCCAGAAACAGCACAAGAGGCTGCTAAGTACGCTGCTGCTTACCAAGCTAAAGTAAACAAAGTTGTGCGTAACAGCAATAAAGAAGTTGCTCAAGTTGTTGAGGCTTCTATTGATGACGCACGCGCTGATATGGTTAAGTTTGTTAAAGAAGCCACTAAGACAGCCCCTGCTGGTTCTGAGGCATTTGTATCTACATTCAAAACTGTATTTGAAACTTCACTCCAACAGTTTGACCAAGTTCGCGCTTCAGCAACTGATGCTTTCGCTAACTTTGAGAAAAGTGTTGAAACTGCAATGGCTAACTTTCAAGGCCAATACGCAGTAGCTAAGCCAGCTGTTAAAAGCCGTAAAGCTGCTTAATTCGTTTTAATAGCTTTGCACGAGAAACCGCCTTCGGGCGGTTTTTCTTTTTCCGCTTGCCGTAAGATGGATGCTTTAGAGCTAATGAGGAGAAAACATGATCTTTGCAATCCTTTTAATGGATCGTCCCGGTACCGCAGAATTACGTATTCAGGTGCGACCCGAGCATCGCGCTTACTTAGGTAAGTTTGCAGACAAGATGGCCTTTGCTGGCCCACTCACATCTGAAGATGGCAAGACAACAGTGGGTAGCTTGTTGGCGATGGATTTTCCTAGCAAGGCAGATGTTGAGGCTTGGCTTGCGGATGAGCCATTCACTAAAGCCGGGGTCTATGAGAAGCCGGTCATTCACGTGTTTAACAATAGCTGGCAACAAAAGGTTGGGTTTCCGCCAGCATAAAAACATGTAGCAGTGCTATTGCCCTCATTGCTGTAAAGGTTGATGCTTTTGATATATCATTAGTTGATATATTTAGGTAATGAAATCACTTGGTAAGAATGTCTTATTGGATTTGCATGGGCAGGTCTTGGATCAGGAGGGTGGGTATTGGGTAAAGATAGAGGCATGGGAGGTTGAGGCGACTTATTCCATACCCCATGGAATTCGATATTCTTTAACTTTACATAACCCTCGGGGAGTTCGAATACTAGGCTATGACAATGCGCATGCAACAAAGTTTACTGGCTATGCAAATCGTAAACTTCCTTATGATCACAAGCATCGTTGTTCGACAGATCTGGGAACAAGTTATGAGTTTAAGAATGCCTATCAATTACTAAAGGATTTTTTTGAGGATGTTGATAAGACCTTAAGATTGGCGAGAGACAAATGAAAGTAATTAAGATAGGAATTGCATCTCAGCAACAAATGCGTCAGCGCGTTCTGATGGTAGCTAGGGGTCAGCTGAGGGTTCAGCCTAGCGATCCTAAAATATGGTTTACCTCTATGCGTTCATTGGCTCAAGTTCTCAGCGATGAAAATCGTGCCTTATTAAATGTCATTCGTGAATCAAAGCCGATCTCGATTTCAGAATTGGCGGAATTAACTGGACGCAAGCAGGGCAATTTATCTCGCACCCTTAAGACGATGTCGAATTACGGTATCGTCAAAATGCACAAGCACGAAAGAGCATTACGCCCAATAGTTTGTGCTGATAGGTATGAAATCTATGTTTAATAAAAGCGCCTCTTTAGTACTCGTGCTGATTTCAACGCTCTGTGGTTTGCTTCTGTCTAAGTAAAAAGGGGCGCCTTTTTGAGGCGCCCCAGCAAATTGACCTAGAGACGCTCTAGATTGGTTTGATTTGGAGCTTCCTAAACTTGATGATGCCACCGGCAGACTGAAGTGCAATGGGCCCCTCAGAGAACTTGCTATCTCTGGCATCTGTAACGGTAAGCACGCCATTCATCATGACCTTGAGTTCAGGTCCATTGGCTGTAATTTCCATGGTGTTCCAGCGCCCACCTGCTTTATGAATTGGGTTGACCTTGGCAATATCAACAATGGCTCCGGTCGAGTACTCCTGTCCCGGACGGGTATCCCAGATATTAATTTCATAAGCATTGCCAGCAGTGACTTTATTAGGATCCTGGCAGCGAATAAAAATTCCACTATTGGTGTCAGATTCAGCCCAAAATTCAGCGCGAATAATGAAGTTGCGATAGCTTTTATTGCTCACTAAAAACCCGGATGGCTTATTGCCCTCGACTATCCCTTTACCAATAACCCAATTCGCGCTGCCGATGATGTTCCAACCGTCTAAGCTGACGCCATCGATGAGATCGGTATAGCCATCTTGTGCTTGAGCAGGGGTGTTGATAGAAAATAGTGCAATAGTCAGCGAAAAGGCGATTGCTAGAACTTGTTTTAGGCTTGTGTGCATCATGATCTCCGAATGTATTTATCTGTATAGCTGCAATGTTGCTCCCATACATTGTTGCTGACTTATCTCTAATTCCACAAGTACTCACTTTCCCTTAACTTGGAATCAGGAATCCAGTAGACTTGAGGTATGAATTCAACTACATTGCGCCCCTTAGTCATCCTGGTTTCTATTGCTGCCATTGCCTTAACGGGGTGTGGCTCGATTGAGTCAGCAGCCCAAGATGACTGCACTTCGATTGGCTGGCAAATCGGCAGCAAAGGCTATAACGATTGCTTTAAGGCACGTGTTTACGAACGCAAGCTGGATTACTCTCCGCCACCGGGCAGCAAGCCTTCCCCATCCGTCATTTAATAGGGTTTACCCTAGTTAGATTCACTTGAGCGCCGTCAAGGACTTGAGTCTGAAAATGACCCAAAATCGTCGGTAATCTTGGGAACTTCCTATATAGAGCAAGCTCAGTTGTTTCTTGCCATTTCGGACCTTCACAAGCGTAGCTTCAAACATAAAAAAATAGCTCCACTATTGCGACTAGAAATTAGAGATTAAAACTATGAATCACCCAAAACCCTCGGCTGAAGTCAAGGCTGTTGCTGTAGCAACTGCAGATGATTTAAGGGAAACCATTCGTCGCAAGAGCAAACTCAAAGGGCGTCAAGCAGACGATGCTTCCTTGGCAGAGGTTCGTCAATTAATTGGTGCTGCAGCTGATCGTCGCGATTTGCTCATTGAAAATTTACACAAGCTGAATGATGAATACCGTGCTTTGCATGACCGTCATTTAGTTGCCCTCGCAAAAGAAATGAATTTGCCGATGGCTGAGGTTTACGAAGTAGCTACTTTCTACCACCACTTTGAAGTAGTGCGTGGTAATGATCCGGTTGCAGACATCACTCTGCGTGTCTGTGATGGTATCGCCTGCGAGCTAGCTGGTGCGCAAGATCTATTGGCCAAGTTGCCGGCAATTTTGGGTAATCCAAAAATTAAGGTAGAGGCTGCTCCCTGCGTAGGTCGTTGTGAGCAAGCTCCAGTAGCGGTTGTACATCAGTATCCAGTATTGTTTGCAACTACCGATAAGGTTGCTGCCGCCGTCAAAAATAATTTGACGACCCATCCAATGGCTAAAGACAGCGCGAGTTTTGATCCCGCAGCCTTTGTAGAGAAGGGCATATCTCCGCAAGGTGACAATCAAGCGGTTTCACCGGACTATGTGGGTTATGAGTCTTACCGCGCACAGGGTGGTTACGCCTTGGCAAAAGAAGTTGTTGAAGGTAAAAAAGACGGCGAGAGCGTTGTCAAGATCATGGAAAGCTCAGGGCTTCGTGGTCTCGGTGGTGCAGGCTTCCCAGCAGGACGTAAGTGGCGCATCGTGAGAGATCAAGTCGCTCCGAAGTTAATGGCAGTAAACATTGACGAAGGTGAGCCGGGCACATTTAAAGATCGCACGTATCTTGAACGCGATCCTCATCGTTTCTTGGAGGGTATGTTAATTGCCGCCAATGTAGTGGGTATCAATGCTTGCTATATTTATTTGCGCGATGAGTACCATGGTTGCCGTGAATTGCTTGAAGTGGAGTTGGCTAAGCTCATAGCAAATCCCCCATTTAAATTGCCGCTGATTGAGTTACGTCGTGGTGCGGGCGCTTATATCTGCGGTGAAGAATCTGCCATGATTGAAAGTATCGAAGGTAAGCGCGGTGAACCCCGTATGCGTCCTCCATATATTGCACAGGTTGGCTTGTTTGGTCGTCCAACACTAGAGCACAACTTTGAAACTCTCTACTGGGTAAGTGACATTGTTCAGCGTGGTCCCGAGTGGTTTAGTTCTTTTGGTCGTCATGATCGCAAAGGCTTACGAAGCTTCAGCGTGAGCGGCCGAGTTAAAAACCCGGGTGTAAAACTGGCTCCAGCCGGAATTACGATTCAGGAGTTGATTGATGAGTATTGTGGCGGCATGCAAGATGGCCATCAGTTCTATGGCTATCTACCTGGTGGTGCTTCAGGCGGTATCTTGCCAGCAACCATGAATGACATTCCGCTTGACTTTGATACCTTGCAGCCTTATGGCTGTTTCATTGGCTCTGCTGCGGTGATGGTGTTTGGCGATAAAGATAAGGCGCGCGATATGGCGCTCAACGTCATGCACTTCTTTGAGCATGAGAGCTGCGGTCAATGTACGCCATGTCGTGTGGGTACCAGCAAGGCTGCTAAGTTGATGCAGTCCCCATCTTGGGATCAAAACACCTTAGAAGACTTAGCAACGGTGATGGTTGACGCTTCTATTTGCGGTCTAGGTCAAGCCGCACCCAATCCAATTCGCTGTATTGCAAAATATTTCCCAGAAGAAGTCGCTTAATCAGCAAGCAAAAAACTCAGGGAAAAACGAGACAAATATGAACGCACCAGTAAATCCAAAAGAGCTTGAATTACAAACCGTGGAGTTCAAGCTAGACGGCCAAACCATCGTTTCTTACGAAGGCGAGACTATTCTCAAAGCCGCTAAACGTCACGGGATTGATATTCCGCATCTGTGCTTTAAAGATGGCTATCGTGCTGATGGTAATTGCCGTGCATGTGTAGTGGAGATCAATGGTGAACGTACATTGGCACCAAGTTGCTGCCGTAGCGCAACTCCAGGCATGGATGTCAAAGCCAACAGCGAACGTGCACTCAAGAGCCAAAAGCTCGTCTTAGAGATGTTGTTGTCCGACATGCCTGATGAAGGATTTAAATGGGTAGGTGACAGCAAAGAAGAAGAGCAAAAAAATCAGCACGGAGAGCTTAGTACTTGGGCTAGCCGTATGGATGTCACAGTGCGTCCAGAGCTCAAAGCATTGCGCCGTGAAAAAGTGAGTCATGACGTATCTCACCCAGCGATGGCGGTGAACTTAGATGCCTGTATTCAATGTAATCGTTGTGTGCGCGCTTGTCGTGAAGAGCAGGTCAATGATGTGATTGGTTATGCTATGCGCGGTTCGCATAGCGAGATCGTGTTTGATCTGAATGACCCAATGGGCGATAGTACTTGCGTTGCTTGTGGCGAGTGTGTGCAGGCTTGCCCAACAGGTGCATTAATGCCGAAGGGCTTAATTGGTTCGCAAACGGTTGATCGCAAGGTAGATTCAGTTTGCCCATTCTGCGGTGTAGGTTGTCAGATTACTTACAACGTGAAAGATGAAAAGATTGTTACCGTGGAAGGTCGTGATGGCCCAGCCAATCACAACCGTCTTTGCGTAAAAGGTCGTTTTGGTATGGATTACATCCACAACCCACAGCGCTTAACAAAGCCGCTGATTCGTAAGGCGGGCGTTGCTAAAGATGAAGCTTTATTAGAAGGCAAACAAGATTGGTCCGATATCTTTCGTGAAGCTACTTGGGAAGAGGCCTTAGAAGTTGCCGGTGGCGGCCTGAAGAAACTCAAAGATCAATACGGCAATAAGGTATTGGCTGGATTTGGTTCTGCAAAAGGCAGCAACGAAGAGGCTTACTTATTCCAAAAACTGGTACGTACTGGTTTTGGCAGCAATAACGTTGACCATTGCACCCGCCTTTGCCATGCATCATCAGTTGCTGCGCTTTTAGAAGGCGTCGGTTCAGGCGCAGTAAGTAATCAAGTAAACGATGTTGAGCACTCAAGCCTTATTTTCTTGATCGGCTCAAACCCAACAGCAAATCACCCCGTTGCAGCTACCTGGTTTAAGAACGCCGCTAAACGCGGTGCCAAAATTGTATTGTGCGATCCACGTGCGACCGATATCAGTAAGCACGCCTGGCGCACTATGCAGTTCAAGCCGGATACTGATGTGGCGATGCTTAATGCCATGATCTTCACAGTAATTGAAGAGGGCTTAGTTGATAAAGACTTTATTGAGAACCGCTCTAATAACTTTGAAGCATTAAAAGAAAATATCAAGGGCTATAGTCCTGAAGCCATGGCGCCAATCTGCGGTATTCCAGCGGAGACTTTGCGTGAAGTAGCAAGAGAATTTGCTACCACCAAGTCAGCCATGATTTTGTGGGGTATGGGTATTAGTCAGCACGTTCATGGTACTGACAATGCCCGCTGCTTAATTGCCTTGGTGAGTATTACTGGCCAAATTGGTAAGCCTGGTTCTGGCTTGCACCCACTGCGTGGACAAAATAACGTGCAGGGTGCGAGTGACGCAGGATTAATCCCGATGATGTTCCCGAACTATCAACGCGTAGACAATCCAGAAGCGCATGCCTGGTTTGAGAAATTCTGGGATACCCCGTTAGATAAGAAGCCCGGTTACACCGTTGTAGAGATCATGCATAAGATCACTGCACCAGACAGTGATCCAGACAAGATTCGCGGCATGTATGTTGAGGGTGAGAACCCTGCGATGAGCGATCCCGATTTGAATCATGCTCGTCATGCTTTAGCTTCTTTGGATCTATTGGTCGTGCAGGATATCTTCATGACTGAGACTGCGCTCCTGGCAGACGTGGTGTTGCCAGCAAGCGCATGGCCAGAGAAGGTTGGTACTGCTAGCAATACCGATCGCATGGTGCAGATGGGTAAGAAAGCAATTAATCCTCCGGGAGATGCTAAGCCTGATTTATGGATCATTCAGCAAATTGCGAAGCGTATGGGCCTGAACTGGAACTATCAAGGTGCTGACGACGGTGTTGCAGCGGTGTATGACGAGATGCGTCAAGCAATGCATGCAGCTATCAATGGCATTACTTGGGAACGTTTAGAAAAAGAGTCTAGCGTGACTTACCCCTGTTTATCCGCTGAAGATCCAGGTCGCCCAATTGTGTTTGATGACAAGTTTGATACTCAAGATGGCAGAGTGAAGTTGGTGCCAGCCGATATCATTCCTGCTAATGAGCGCCCCGATGCGGAGTATCCATTTGTGCTGATTACAGGACGTCAGCTAGAGCATTGGCATACCGGTAGTATGACGCGCCGTGCAACCGTCTTAGATGCGATTGAGCCGATGGCTACTGTATCGATGCATGGTGAAGATATGACCCAGTTAGGCGTATCTGCTGGTGATGTCATTACGGTTCAGTCTCGTCGTGGAGAGGTAGCTATCCACGTTCGTAGAGATGATGGCACTCCGCGTGGGGTGATCTTCATTCCGTTTGCTTACTATGAAGCTGCAGCCAACTTAATTACGAACTCTGCCCTAGATCCATTTGGCAAGATTCCAGAATTTAAGTACTGCGCCGTCAAGCTCGCCAAAGGTGGTCAGGCCGCTCCAGTGATGGGCTATGGAACTAATGATCCTAGTAGGCAGCAGCCTGAAGTCATCTCCTAGGCTGTTTTGTAAAATCTAACAAAGCCCCCTTATTAGGGGCTTTGTTGTTTTAAATCTCTTAAAATATATCTTTAGCGATTGCGCTTTAGAATCAACCATGGCTAGTTCAAAACCACAAACCCCACCATCCGATACCAAAGCAGAATTACCTGTCCTAATTATTGGAGCAGGTCTAGCCGGCCTGACCGTGGCTCTGCATATGGCAGAGACGCAACCCGTTATTGTGATGGCCAAGCGTGGTTTGGGTGAGGCTGCAACTGCTTGGGCGCAGGGCGGTATTGTTGGCGTTGTCGATAAAGTTCATGACAGCGTTGACTCTCATGTAGCAGATACCTTGGATGCTGGCGCTGGTCTTGTAGTGGAATCTACTGCCCGATACATAGCTGAAGAAAGTGCTGAAGCCATTCGTTGGCTAGTTGAGCAGGGTGTTCCATTTACCGCCGATGAGACTGGTCCCATGGGTTTGCATCTCACGCGTGAAGGTGGCCACAGTCAGCGCCGTATTGCACACGTAGCTGATGCTACTGGTAAGGCTATTCATGAGGTGTTGTTAGATAAGGCACGAGCCCATCAAAATATTCAACTGTTAGAGCACTGGATTGCTTTAGATCTGATTACCAATCGTCATTTAGATGCGAAGACGCAACGCACTAAGCCGAATCGCTGCTATGGCGTATATGCCCTCGATATTAAAAATAATCGTGTAGAAACAATTGAAGCCAAGTCAGTGGTGTTGGCTACGGGTGGTGTTGGCAAGGTGTACAAATACACCAGCAACCCCGACACCGCTACAGGCGATGGTATTGCTATGGCCTGGCGTGCAGGCTGCCGAGTTGGCAATATGGAATTTATTCAGTTTCATCCAACGTGCTTGTATCACCCTAGCGATAGAACTTTTTTAATCACCGAGGCAATGCGTGGTGAGGGCGGTTTACTGAAACTCCCTAACGGTACTCGTTTTATGCCCGAGCATGATGAGCGCAATGAGTTAGCGCCGCGCGATATTGTGGCTAGAGCAATCGACTTTGAGATGAAAAAGCATGGCCTCGATTACGTACATCTCGATGCCACCCACTTAGGTGAAGCTTTTATTAAAGAGCATTTCCCGATGATCTATGCGCGCTGTATGAGTTTGGGGCTAGATATTACTAAAGAGCCGATACCTGTAGTGCCGGCAGCGCATTACACTTGTGGTGGCGTGGTGACTGACCTTAAGGGGCGCACTGATTTGCCTGGTCTGTATGCAGTAGGCGAAGCTACTTATACCGGCTTGCATGGCGCCAATCGCTTGGCTAGTAATTCATTATTAGAGTGCATTGTTATTGGTAAAGCTACTGCTGCAGATATCTCTGCAATGAAAACACCAGTAATGCCCAATTTGCCTTTATGGGACGAGAGTCAGGTCGAGGATGCAGATGAGCAGGTAGTAATTGCCCATAACTGGGATGAGCTACGTTCATTGATGTGGAATTACGTCGGCATCGTCAGAACCAACCGCCGCTTAGAGCGAGCATTACACCGCATCAAACTCCTCAGATACGAAGTACAGGAGTATTACGCGAACTTCAAAGTAACACGGGATCTGATTGAGCTACGTAACTTGCTGGAGTGTGCCGAGTTGATTGTGAGATCAGCGCTCATGCGCCGAGAGAGCAGGGGATTGCATTACAGTCGCGATTACCCAGGTACTTGGGCCGTCTCTTACCCAACAATCTTGACCCCACAGGCAGAAGGTACTTCAGAAAATCCCGAGACCTAATCTCATTAAAGGTCGCCTTTTAAAACAGCTTCTTTAATGTAATTATTGAGTCGGGTTTGCCATCCCTTCCCACTTGCCCGTAGTTTCTCCAGTACATCAAAGTCCATTCTGAGACTCAGCATCTCTTTAGTGTTTTTAATGGGCGGTCTACCAATACCTCTTTTGATTAGAGTGTCACCAACATAGACGTGCGCATCCTTAAACCATTGTTCATCTAACTCTGGCGCGTCATCCGGGTCAACCCATTCTTCCTACATATTTTTATTTCTTGATAGCAGGTGCAGCATGAAGGCTTAAGCCTAACGCAGCAATGACTTTAAGTATGGTGTCAAAGCAGGGGATTCTCTCGCCAGAAAGGGATTTGTATAAGCTCTCTCTAGTGAGCCCTGAATCTTTAGCAACTTGAGTCATCCCTTTAGCTTTGGCGATATCACCCAGTGCCTTGGCAATAAAAGCAGCATCACCATTTGCTTCATCAATGCAAGCCTCTAGGTAGGCAGCGATTTCTTTTGGTGTGCGAAGATGCTCGGCTACATCGTATGGGGTTGTGATTGTTTTTTTCATAATAGTTATTTATAGATTTCTCGCTAAACGTTGAGCTAGTTTGATATCTTTAGCTTGTGTTTTTTTATCTCCGCCCATTAAAAGAATAGTAATTTTCTGCCCATGTTTGGTGTAGTACACCCGGTAACCAGGGCCAAAATCAATCTTCATCTCGAATACTTTTTCACCCACTGATTCAATATTGCCTGGATTTCCTTCGGATAGCCTTTTAATTCTTGCTTGTATCTTTGCTCTTGCTGTCAAATCAAATAAGTTATCTAGCCAAACTATAAAATCTTATGTTTTTCTAATTTCGATCATGCTTAATTGTATCCATCAGGATACACTAAGTCAAAGAATGGTCTTGATGTTGACCAGGAAATAGGGTGATTGGATTATAAAAATCTCATCGAGAAATCCACTGCCTGAATATCTTTAGTCAGCTTTCCAAGGGAGATGCGATCAACGCCAGTAGCAGCAATCGCACGCATTTGATCTAAATCGATGCCACCAGAGGCTTCCAATAAGGCGCGGTCATTGGTAAAGGCAACGGCTTCTCTCATTTGCTCGGTAGTGAAGTTGTCAATCAAGATACTTTTTGCACCAGCATCCAAAGCCTCTTTCAATTCAGCAAAGTTTTCTACTTCCACTTGAATATCCACCCCAGAATTGAGTGCCTGCGCAGCTTTCACGGCGGCGGCAACACCACCTGCAGCAGCAATATGATTTTCTTTAATTAAGATGCCATGCCAAAGTGCAAGACGCTGGTTTTGACCGCCACCCACACGCACTGCGTATTTCTGCGCCTGACGTAAGCCGGGAATCGTTTTGCGGGTATCAAGTACGGCACAACCCTTTGGGTTGGGACTGACACCTGCAATTGCATTAACGTGCTGGCGAGCAATGCTTGCAGTCCAAGATAAGGTTTGTAAGAAATTAATACAGGGACGTTCAGCAGAGAGCAGGGCACGAGAGTCGGCCTCAATATCGCAGACCTTGGTATCGGGCTTCATCAAGTCGCCCTCCAGGTAGCACCAATTTACTCTCGCCGCGGGATCTAATTTCTTAAGCGTACCTTCAAACCAATCTACTCCACACAAAACAGCTGCTTGACGAACGATCAGTTGTGCATGCACAGGTTTGCTGGGAACTAATTGCGCAGTCCAATCACACTTGCCAATATCCTCCATCAGCGCATCAGCAATATTGCGTTGACGTGCCTGCTCTAAGGTTTCGTTGTAATCAAACATACGTATGTAGTCAAAAAGTTAAATTAGGCGGCGCCAATATTCTTTACAAAGCCATGCTGGGCTTTTGCAAGCAGGTCGGGATGATTCTGGGTAAAGTCGAGCATACGCTCGATACAATCTAGCGCTTGAACTCGAATACCTTCCTCAATGAAGATTTCGCCAGAGGCGTTTTCGAGACAGTTCAAAATTCCTTGCAAGCCATTCATGGCCATCCAAGGGCAATGGGCGCAACTCTTGCAGCTTGCGCTATTACCAGCGGTAGGGGCTTCAATTAGTACTTTATTGGGAGCTAGTTGGCGCATGCGATGCAAGATGCCATTATCCGTAGCCACAATATATTCAGCTGCAGAGCCATCAACTACGGCTTTGATCATGGCAGAGGTGGAGCCCACTACATCTGCCAAATCTACTACTCCTTGTGGAGACTCAGGGTGAACTAAGACCATGGCATTGGGATGAGCAGCGATCAACATCTCTAGTTCTACTGCCTTGAATTCATCATGAACAATGCAGGCGCCGTTCCATAACAACATATCTGCGCCAGTCTGCTCTTGAATATATCTTCCAAGATGACGATCGGGTGCCCATAGAATTTTCTTACCCTCAACTTTGAGTTGGTGGACGATCGCTAAGGCGCAAGAGCTCGTTACCATCCAGTCTGCTTGTGCTTTAACAGCAGCACTCGTATTGGCATAGACAACCACAGTACGATCCGGATGCAATGCTTTAAAGGTGGCAAAGTCAGCGGCATCACAACCTAGATCTAAAGAGCAGGTTGCATCAAGATCAGGCATAAAGACACGCTTCTCAGGACTCAAAATCTTGGCAGACTCTCCCATAAAACGTACGCCAGCCACAATGAGATTCTTGGCGGGGTGATTTTTGCCAAAGCGAGCCATCTCTAGAGAATCAGCAACAAATCCACCGGTCTCGATTGCAAGGTCTTGAATATCACCATCGACATAGTAGTGAGCTACTAAGGCAGCGTCTTTCTGAATCAGCAATTGCTTAATTCGGGCAATGACAGCGGCTTTCTCGCTGCCATAAAGTTGTGGGGGTGTTTTTGCCCAAGCCTGAGCGGTACAGGTAGCGCCAGCAGCATTTTGCTGGGGGTAGTCAAAGGCAATGGGGGTGCTAACGGTTAAGGTCATGGTTAATTTTAACTTAGCAGAGCCTATTCTTGGAGGGGCCCTTAGGCCATGGCCCCTTAAAGGCTCTAGCCTATGTATTGGATCCCGCATTAAAAAAGGTAGTAGGATTCACTTGTATGAAATTCGCCAATGAAACCCTCTTTTTAGTTTTTTCCTTGCTACTGAGCGGACTATTTATTTCCGCGATTCCTTACTTTCGTAAGCGCAAGCTTAGTAACTTCAATAATATTTGGCTGCTGGCCCTTGGGTTAAATATCTTTGCCTTTTTATGCTTTGCCTCAGCGTCTACTATTTCTCCATTTTTACTCACCATTGCAAACAGCTCTTTTGTTGCAGGGTATTTTTTCCTCGGTTTATTCGCTCGAGCTATTAATCAACGACCAACTCAATTTTTGAGTCGATTGTCTCCATTATTATTTATCGTTTTTGCCTGCGTATTTGAATATATAAGACAGTCCAGCACATTCCAGGTGAGAGTTTTTTTTGTAGTTTCCACGTTGATCGTCTGTTTAGTATGGATATTGACTGAGCTTTACTCTGCACGTAAAAACAAGCCACACATCCAGCTTGATTTTTTAATGTTCACGACATTTGCTGAATTACTGCTGGGGGTAATTCGTTTATGGCTGGTGCTTTCAAATACAAGCATCGTCAATATTAATTTATATGAAGAACCCTTCTTAAGCTCTCTAGTCAGGTGGCTTGCAGTTTCATTTACTGTTTTATCTTACGTTTCGATTCTGGGATTTTGGGCCGAAGTCTTAAGCCAGGAAAATTCTAAAAATATTGAAGACAACATCAGAATCAAAAGCTTACTTAAAGAGCGAGAAGCTTTAATTGCCAATTTATTAAAGGCTAATAAGACCGCAGCAACAGGTGCCTTATCGGCATCCATTGCCCACGAGTTAAATCAGCCTCTGGGTGCCTCTAGTATCAATATTCAATTTTTGAGAAGAAAGTTAGAGGGAGGTTTATTAAATCTCGAAATCGGGAAAGAGGTATTGGATGCTTTGGAGTCAGACAACAAAAGAGTGGCAACGATTGTGCGCTCCCTCAGATCTATCTTTACTGAGCATGAATCCAATCTCGAAGAATACGATCTGGCTGACTTGATCGCGAATGTATTAGAAATCGTCAAGCCAGAGCTGAAGGCTAAGCGGATTCAAATGCAGCTGAGTATAGATAAGGGTCTCCTTGTCAAAATTAGCTCGAATGAGATTGAGCAGGTGATTCTGAACTTACTCAACAATGCCATTCAATCATTAGAAGGTGCCAACTCATCCTTGCGATCCATCGTGATTGTAGTTAAAGCAGACGGGGACTCTGTGCTCCTTAGTATTCGTGATACCGGCGTGGGTGTCCCAGTGGAATTTAAACAAAACTTATTCGAGTTACTCAGCACTACTAAGCAAACTGGTATGGGTCTTGGCTTATGGCTCTGCAAGCATATTGTTACCCGTTATAAGGGTTCTATTTGGCATGAAGATGTTGAGGGTGGTGGCGCGCAGTTTCATTTCAGACTACCAAAAGCCTCCTGAACATCATTTATATTCAGTTAGTATGCGATTAATCTAGAACGGTAGTTTTGCTTCCGGCTTAGCTGCTAACAGTACAGCCTTAAATTCCGCCTGAATTCGTTTAATCGCTTCTTCACTATCAGCTTCAAAGCGCATCACTACGACTGGAGTGGTGTTGGATGGTCTAGCCAGGCCAAATCCATCGGTATATTCCACGCGTACACCATCAATCGTGTTGATTGATTCAGAAGTAGGGAACTTGGCATTGGCTTTAATAGTTTCTAGGATGGTGAATGGCTCACCTTCAGCACAGGCTAACTGTAACTCTGGAGTGCAGATGGCATTAGGCAAGTGATTGAGGGTGTCGCTTGGATTTTTCTCTTTGCTGAGGATCTCAAGTAAACGAGCACCCGTATAAAGACCATCATCAAAACCAAACCAACGATCCTTAAAGAAAATATGACCACTCATCTCGCCAGCGAGTGGGGCACCAGTCTCTTTAAGTTTGGCTTTGACTAAAGAATGTCCTGTTTTCCACATAATGGGTTCGCCACCATGCTCTTTTACGTAGGTCGCTAGATTGCGAGTGCACTTCACGTCGTAAATAATTTGACCCCCAGGATTGCGAGAGAGAACATCTTTAGCAAAGAGCATCATTTGACGGTCCGGGAATATCACCTGACCATCTTTAGTAACTACTCCTAAGCGATCAGCATCGCCATCAAAGGCGAGGCCTAATTCATTATCGGTAGTCTGGAGGTTCTTAATAAGATCTTGTAAGTTCTCAATATGCGCCGGGTCTGGATGGTGGTTTGGGAAATGACCATCAACTTCACAGAATAATTCTTGAACTTCACACCCAAGAGCTCTAAATAACTTGCCAGCAAAAGCGCCGCCCACACCATTGCCACAATCCACAGCAATCTTCATGGGTCGAGCAATCTTGATATCACCCACGATGTAGTTGAGATACATTGGGAAAATATCAAAAGTACTGCGACTTCCTTGACCGCTGGCAAATTTCTTAGCCTCAATAAGTTTGCGCAAATCCTGAATTTTTTCCCCGTAAATTGCTGCTGTACCCAAAACCATTTTGAAGCCGTTGTAATTTGGGGGATTATGGCTGCCAGTAATCATGATCCCGGACTTGGGCGTCTTACCATTGATGGTGTGATTGGTGGCGAAGTAGACCATCGGCGTTGCAACCATGCCTAGATCAATCACATTAATACTGGTAGAGAGTAGACCTTCTGTTAAAGCCTCAATCAAGCTAGGACCAGATAGACGACCATCGCGACCAATCACGATATCAGTCTCACCAAGCTCACGCATCTCCGTGCCAAAGGCTTGGCCAATCAGTTTGGCGATAGAGTGATCTAAAGTCTCATCAATAATGCCGCGAATGTCATAAGCTTTAAAAATTGAAGGTGATAATTGCACGGTTAATCCAGTACTAAAATAATTATTCTACGTTGACAATCTCATTACCAGTCATTGGGACGGCCATCTGCTCGCCACCATGTAGGTAAATATCAAAGCGTTCAAGTTTCTGACGTAGAGAAATTGAATTCACTCTCAAATTACTTAAGTCGCTGACGGTAAACTGTGCAACCTTATTCACTTCGCTTGCCATGATGATGAATTTCAAAAAATGTGGATAAAGATTAAGAGATTAAGAGTTTAATAAATTAATGCGAGCGGCAGTAACAGCGTCAATATCTGCGTTGGCAGTAATATTATTCTGATGACTTGCAAGGGCTTTCTCAATCGGCTTGGCCAGTACTTTGCCATACTCCACACCAGGCTGATCAAAGCTGTTGATATTCCACAAAGCACCTAATGTCGCTGTTCGGTTCTCATACAAAGCGAGCAGGGCGCCAAGATAAAACGCATTCAGTTTAGGTAGCAAGAGGAGATTGCTAGGACGCTTACCTGGATACACATCATTAGGGTTGCTAGCAGTTTTGCCATTCGCCAATGCTTGCGCTTGTGCCAAACAATTGGATAGCAGAATGCGGTGATGTGCCACAGCCTCTGGCCTATCGCTCATCGGCTCACGCACGGCGATGAAATCAATCGGAATGATCTCCGTGCCTTGATGAAAGAGCTGGAAGTAAGAGTGCTGCGCATTACTACCGGCACTACCAAAGACAACTGGGGATGAGTGCTTCGCTGGCCTACCATCACGATCCACACTCTTGCCGTTGCTCTCCATGTCAAGCTGTTGTAACCACTTCGGAAACCAATCTAGAGCATCTGCATACGGAATGGCAGCATAAGCTTTAATGTTATGTTTCTCTTGCTGATAAAGCAGAGAGAGCGCCATGATGACTGGCAGGTTTTCTTCAAGGGGTGCATTCTTAAAATGCAAATCCATCGCTTCGGCACCAGCTAAAAACTGTTTGAATGTTTCAAAGCCATATTGCAAAGCAATCGGTAGACCTACTGCTGACCACACGGAGTAGCGACCACCAACCCAATCCCAGAAAGGGAAGATGTTGTCTTCGCTGACACCAAATTCTTTGGCAGCGGGAATGTTGGCAGTCACGGCATATAAGGCATGCTCAATTTGACTGTGAGTACAACCGCTGTCTTTTAGCCAAGCAACAACAGCTTTGGTATTCATAGAAGTTTCAAGAGTCGTGAATGACTTTGAGACTACAATCACACGAGTGCTGTGAGGCTGAGCACGTGTCAAGATACGCGCTAGCTCAGCAGTATCAATATTGGCCAAGAAATGCATCCGCATGCCACGACTTTCAATGCCTGGAACATGAGCCATAGCTTCAATCGCTAGGCGGGGACCAAAGTCTGAGCCACCAATACCAATATGAATGACGTCAGTTACGCCAAGCCATTTATTGCACAGTGCATCAATCCGATGCCAAACCTCAGATACTGCTGGCATGACATCTTTGCCATCAATCAACACTGGCGTTTTGCTGAGATTGCGAAGTGCAGAATGAAGTGCGGGGCGATCTTCACTATTGTTAATGTGCTTGCCCGCAAATATATCCACAATGAACTGCTCAAGATGGCTTTGACGAGCAGAGGCAAAGAGCTTTTTCCAGCTAGCCGCATCAATTCCTTGATAGGCGGTGTCGAGCACCACATCAAGGGCGGAGTGAGTACTTTGGTTGGCTAATTGGGCTTGCACTGACATGGCTAGATTTTATCAATAAGGGCATCCAAATCACCCTAAAACGCTGAAAATGTTACGATTTGAACAATATAAGTGCTTTAGCTTAGCTAAAAGTCATTACAAAATTGAGACATATCTGAAATCAGGTCAGGAATAGCGGATGGAGCAGGTTGATTGCGTGGTTGTAGGCGCTGGAGTAGTTGGTTTAGCAGTTGCTCGCGAGATGGCATTGCAGGGCCGAGAAACGATTTTGCTCGAGCGCGAAGCTTCTTTTGGAACCATCAGTAGTGCGCGTAATAGTGAAGTCATTCATGCAGGGATTTACTACCCAAAAGATTCTCTCAAAGCGAAGCTTTGTGTAGAAGGTAATCGTCTCTTATATGAATACTGCCGTAGTCATCAAGTAAGCACGCAAGCCTACGGTAAGCTAATCGTTGCTGCAGACACTAGTCAGTTAGATGATCTACAGGCTATTCTATTTAAGGCTCAAAACAATCAAGTGCCCGATATCAAGATGATTTCAGGAGCGCAAGCTATAGCCTTAGAGCCAGAGCTGCAGTGTGAGGCTGCAGTGCTCTCTAGTTCAACGGGTGTAGTCGATAGCCACGGATTAATGCTCTCATTACTAGGCGGGTTTGAGGATGCCGGCGGCATGGTGGCATACCAATCCCCATTACTCAGTGCCAAACCAATTAGTAGCAATGCTGAAGGCGGCTTTGAGCTAACGATCGGCGGAGCAGATGGTATGACCATTCAGACTAAGTTGCTGATTAATTGCACAGGACTCAGTGCCCCAGCGCTTGCCCAAAAAATTGAAGGCCTCTCAAAGGATTTAATACCCAAAGCCTATTTCGCTAAAGGAAATTACTTCTCCTTATCTGGCAAATCGCCATTCAGCCACTTGATATATCCAATACCTGAGCCTGGCGGCTTAGGCGTTCATCTCACCCTCGATATGGGTGGCCAGGCCAAGTTTGGTCCAGACGTCGAGTGGTTAGACATTGACGAGGAAAGTCAGATTAACTACACAGTGGATCAAGGGCGAGGCGATAGCTTTTATGCAGCCGTCAGAAAATATTGGCCCGGCCTGAAAGATGGCTCTTTACAAGCAGATTACTCGGGCGTCAGGGCCAAAATCGTCCCACCAAACGCTCCAGCAGGAGACTTTTACTTTGAAGGACCCCAGCAGCATCAGCTGAACGGCTTATTCAACCTGTATGGCTTTGAGTCCCCAGGCCTCACCTCTTGCCTAGCCATTGCCCAGCATTTAGAGGCGCAAATCAAAAGTTCTCTATAATCTATGACTCGAATCGCAAAGGAAGAGTGGCAGAGCGGTTGAATGCACCAGTCTTGAAAACTGGCGAGGATGAAAGTCCTCCGTGAGTTCGAATCTCACCTCTTCCGCCAAATAAAAAACCCCAGCAATCACTTGCTGGGGTTTTGTCTTTCTAGTTACTAGAAAAAATTAGTGCATTACTTCTTTGCAGCTGGTGCGCTCACTACTGCAGCAATCGCTTCTGTATAAACCACTTTAACTTGGTCGTTTACAGCGATATCTTTCATTAAGTCAGGATTCTGAACTTTAACTTTGAAGATATTTCCTTGAGGACCTTTTAAAGAAACAATGTTCTTAGCCGCATCAATTGCTTCAATATTGGCAGTAGCAGTAATGGTGTTGGTAGTAATCATGCCTGGCTTATCGCCTTGTGGGGCAGTTGTCGTGGCGGTAGTAACTTGCTCACTAGTTGTACCTGGGTTTTTCACCTTCACCAACTCAATGGCAACAGCGAGTTCATAAACAACGTCAAAACGATCACCAACTTTGATTTCAGCAAAGTTCTTTACTTCAGGGCCAGCAACGATAGTAGATTCACCATCTTGATTCTTGAGGGTAACGGCGCGGGTTGCAGCATCAATCTTGATAACTTCACCGTCATAGATGAGGGCAGTCTCTTGAGCGGCTACAGCAGCAACAGGAGCTTTTGGTTGATTGAGTACAAAGTAGGCGCCGATAGCGATAGCAGCAAGCACAACAATAATAATTATTTTTTTCATAACAGCATTAATCCTTAATAAATTGAATCACATTACCAGTGAGTGATAGTGGGGTAATTGATAAATATGGTTGTTTTAACAATTATGGAGATTGTATTACTCATGTTATTGATCAGAATGAGTTTTCTGAGCTAATTTGGCTAAAAAGGGCCTAATTTCGCACTATTTATTGATCTATCGCAATCTTCAGTTTTTTAAAAGGCACATACTCGGTAAATTGCGTCAATAGGGGCCTATATGCTTTTGAAGCTACTTTCAGGGTTTGTATTAATCGGTATGACCCTTACGGTTGGCGCAACCACACCGCAAGACCTGCTGAAATACTATGAGACTCAATCTGGTAAAGCAAACCCAACTCGCGGAGAGCAATTCTTTAATGCTAAGCACGGTAAGGAATGGAGCTGTGCATCCTGCCATGAAAATCCCCCAAATCACGACACTAAACACATCATCACCGGGAAAGTAATCAAGCCATTGGCACCTAGTGCCAATCCCGCCCGCTTTACTGAAGAAGCCAAAGTAGAAAAATGGTTCAAGCGTAATTGCAATGATGTACTCGGCAGGGACTGTAGCGCGCAAGAAAAAGCAGATGTCCTCTCTTGGCTAATGACTGTTAAATGAATCCCATCAAAATGAAAAAAACTATATTCATTGCCACTACTATTCTATTGGCGTCCTCATCTACATTTGCGGCAAAAATGATAATGCCTACCGATGCACCGGCTTCTTACGAGGCTGAGTGCGCAAGTTGCCACATGGCCTATCCGCCAGCACTCTTAAGTCAGCAGAGCTGGAGGAATGTCATGTCTGGCCTATCAAAGCACTTCGGTACTGATGCTAGTTTGGATCCAAAGACTCAGACTGAAATTACAACTTGGTTGCTGCAGAATGCGACTACTCGACAAAAGTACAGCGAGACCGCACCTGAAAACCGCATTACCAAAACATCTTGGTTTATTCGTAAACATGATGAGGTGAGAGTAGATGTGTGGAAGCGATCGAGCATCAAGAGTCCCGCCAACTGTGGAGCCTGTCATATCGATGCTGCTAATGGCATTTTTAGTGATAGCAACATCAAGATCCCAGCGAAATGAATAATCCCCTGAATGACGCAGTTGGCGCTACTGGCAGAGTGAGGCAGGCCATTATGGTGTGGGATATGCCGGTGAGGGTATTTCATTGGCTACTGGTGATTTGTTTTGCAGGTGCTTGGCTCAGCTCAGAGAGTGAGCGCTGGGCGCTGATTCACTATGCGTTTGGATATACCGCATGCCTGCTGGTTCTGATTCGATTGGTATGGGGCTTAATTGGCACTCGTTACGCTAGATTTGGTCAATTTCTTAAAAGTCCTCGGGCAGTCATTGAGCACTTTATGGCCATGTTACGGGGTCATCTTCATCATGATGTTGGCCACAATCCAGCGGGCGGTTTAGTTATGTTTGCGCTGATGTTACTCATCCTGTTGATTGGCTTCACTGGCTATCTATCGGTTAAAGAGCTTTTGGGTAACTTCGTATCTGAGGCTCATGAAGTAGTTGCTAGCTTGGCTCTTGGCTTAGTCATTGTCCATATTATTGCGGCCATTGGCATGAGCTTGATCGAGAAACAGAATCTCGTCAGATCCATGGTGAGTGGCAAAAAACAGGGCATGCCAGAGCAGGGAATAATCTATCCACAGTATTTAATTGGTACCTTGATCTTTTTGGGTGCACTTTACTTTTTCTACCTGATCTTGAGCGGTAGATTGCCTAGTCTGACTCAGTAGGTTTGTTTATTTGACTGTCTGGCCTGATTCTCTTTGTAAGGTAGCTAACATGATCCTCTTTCGGCGGTAGGTATTAGCCCTATAGCTAATTGCCTATGGCTATAGCAATCTTTACATTCGTGAGATATCTTTTTTACTAATACTTGTATTACATCAAGGCTTTCATGAAAACCAAACTTTCTCTAATTGCACTATCCATTACCCTCATTTCTAGTAATCCCGCTATTGCCGCTGGCGGTGGCGGTGTAGTTGCTGACCCAGGCGCAATGCAAGGCAAGCACTTTGACTCCAAGGGTAAGGCGCCGTCCACATTTACGGTCGACCTACAAAATGGCTTGCGTAAAACTCTGCCATTTGAAGATAAGCGCGATTTTGAAGAGTCTAAGAGGGGATTTATTGCTGCCCCTACTTATAAGACCATCATGGCGGATGCCGGTAACGTCGCTTGGGATATGGGTAGTTACGACTTCCTCTTGCAAGGTAAAGACTTTGATAGCGTTCACCCATCATTGCAGCGTCAAGCGATTCTCAATATGGGCTACGGCCTTTATGAAGTCGTCCCAGGAGAGATTTATCAAGTGCGTGGCCTCGATCTTTCCAACATTAGCTTTGTCAAAACAAATACGGGTTGGATTGTCTTTGATCCCTTAACTTCAAAAGAAACTGCTAGAGCAGCTTTGGAATTAGTTAATGAGAAGTTAGGTAAACGCCCAGTAGTGGCGGTGGTCTATTCCCATTCGCATGCAGACCATTTTGGTGGTGTGCGCGGCGTAGTGGATGAAGCAGATGTGAAGAGTGGCAAAGTGAAGATTATTGCCCCAGCGGGTTTCATGGATCACGCTGTTGCGGAGAATGTCTACGCCGGCAATGCCATGACACGCCGTTTGTATTTCCAGTACGGCGTTTTATTACCACGTAGTCCATTTGGTCACGTTGACCAATCGATTGGTAAAAATACTGCGGCCGGTAACCTAGGCCTAATCGAACCAACCATTCTGATTAACGAGCCATTTGAAAAAATGATGGTTGATGGCGTAGAGATGGAGTTCCAGAACACACCAGGCACAGAAGCTCCAGCGGAGATGAATACTTACTTCCCGCAGATGAAAGCATTCTGGGCTGCTGAAAATATTACGGGCACCATTCATAACATCTACACTTTGCGCGGCGCATTAGTGCGTGATGCCTTGGCATGGTCTAAGAATATCAACAACGCCTTATATCGTTATGGCACTGAGGCGCAAGTGATGTTTGCCTCACACTCCTGGCCGCGTTGGGGTAATGATCGCGTGCAAGAAGTCATGCGCACACAGCGTGATAGCTATGCACACCTAAATAATGAGGTCCTGCATTTGGCGAACAATGGTGTGACGATTAATGAAGTACACAACGTCTACAAGCAACCTGATAGCCTAAAGTCTCAATGGGCAGCGCATAGCTACCATGGCTCAGAGGAGCACAACAGTCGCGCGGTAATTAATCGTTACCTAGGCTACTGGGATGCAAATCCTGCGACCTTGATTCCCCTATCACCAAAAGATTCTGCGCCACTCTACGTAGAGATGATGGGTGGATCAGGCAAGATTATGGCAAAGGGCAAGCAGCTCTATAAGCAGGGCAAATACCGTGAAGCAATGGAGATTGTGAACAAGTTAGTTTATGCAGAGCCAAACAACACGGCAGCTAAAGATTTGCTAGCAGATATTTTTGAGCAAATTGGCTATCAAAAAGAAAGCCCAAGCGTACGTAATAGTTTCTTGGGTGCCGCTTATGAATTGCGTCATGGCATGCCTTCCGGAGCATCACCAAAGACTAACGGCCCTGACATGATCAAGGCAATGACTACAGAGCTTTGGTTGAATGCTTTAGCTATCAGCATGGACAGTAAAAAAGCTGCCGGCATGAAGTTCACTATCAACCTGAATACACCAGACAATGGTGAAAAGTTTGTCGTAGAGATGAGCAATTCTGCGCTAAGCAATATCAAGGGTTACCAAGATAAAAAGCCAAACCTGACTATCACCGTCAATCGCAGCGATTTAGAAAAAGTCATGGGCGGACAAACTACTTTTGAAAAACTACAGACCGAAGGCAAAGCTAAGTTTGAAGGGGATCGCAAAGCATTTGAGCAACTGCGCAGCACGATGACTACCTTCACCCCTGATTTTGAGTTGATGCCTGGTACGAAAGCCAAAAAAGCACCTCCTGCTAAACCAAGCAAGGATCCGTTCGAGGCTCCTCCAATTGCCAATTCAGATGGTGCTTAAGGAAAATAAAATAGCAGTAAGGTATTAGAAAGATGGGCTCCTTGGAGCCCATTTTTTTATCTAGAAGAGTTAGTTACTTAGGCTGCGAAAGCGCCACCATCTTCCAGCGCTTTGAGTTCTTGTCCTGCAATACCCAATTCCTTGAGCACTTCATCGGTATGTTCACCGAGCAAAGGAGGGTGACGAGTCACTTGTTGTGGTGTACCCATCATCTTCACTGCAAACCCAATATTGGGAACTTTGCCCTCAATCGGATGATCAATCTCCATACGCATCTGACGATGCTGCCCATGCTCACTATCGAATGCCTGCGGGTAGGTATTAATCGGCCCAGCTGGAATGCCTGCTGCCAAGAGGAGATCCACCCATTCTTCACTGGTTTTAGTGATGAAAGTTTTCTCAAGCTCAGTAGCTAGTAACAAGCGATTGGCTAGACGTAGTGGATTGGTTCTAAAAAGTGGGTCTTCAAATAATTCTGGGCGATCAATCTTGTCACAGAGGAGTTTCCAGAGTTTTTGATTGGTGGCACCCATCACAAAATAACCATCGGCGGCTTTCATGGCCTGATAGGGTGCGCTCATATGATTGGCTGTACCCAACTTGTAAGGCTCAACACCAGTACCCCAGTATTGTGCTGTATCCCAGATGGAAAATGCCAAAGCAGAATCAAATAGGGAGGCATCAATAAATTGACCTTCACCTGACTTGGTCTTACCAATATAGGCTGACAAAATTCCATAGACTGCAAAAAGGGCGCAACCAATATCCGCTACTGGAACGCCAGCCTTTACAGGAGGACCATCTGGATAACCTGTCACGCTCATCACGCCAGACATGGCTTGTGCCATCAGGTCAAAGCCAGGTCGATCTGCCCATGGCCCGGTTTGCCCGAATCCCGAGATGCTGGCATAGACTAATCCTGGGTTGAGATCTTTCAGGGAGGGGTAATCGATACCCAATTTTTTCATGACACCGGGACGATAGTTTTCCACCAAGATGTCGGCACTCCTCACGAGCTCAAAAAATACTTTTTTTCCAGCTTCTGTTTTAAGGTTGAGCGAAACGCTACGTTTGTTACGATTCATATTCAGAAAGCCCATGCTGTCTGAACCTTTCATCTTGAATCCCATTGCTCCGCGAGTTTGATCTCCGGTACCAGGCGGCTCAATTTTGATGACATCGGCACCCAAGTCAGCTAACAACATGCAGCAGTAGGGGCCCGCCATGACTTGACTTACGTCAAGAACTCGAACGCCAGCCAAGGGTAAAGGCTTGCTGATAGGTGTTTTCATCATTGTCTCAATAGTTTTTATATGTTTAGATAGCGCTGTTAGTTGATAGTGATCAATATAAAACAAAAAATGGAGACAGCATGACAAACCAATCCTCCAAGCGGATTCTGTTGAAGCTTACTTTCGTAGTCATGGGAACTTGCGGTGCTTTGCCATTCTCCGTCAATGCACAACAGGCCTTTCCAACAAAACCCATTCGTCTAATTGTAGGCTTTGCGCCTGGTGGCGGTACGGATATTGTGGCTCGTGCGATTGCTCCCAAGATGGGCGAGATCTTAGGCCAAAGTGTCATTGTCGAAAATAAATCTGGTGCGGCCGGCACGATTGGTGCAGACCTCGTTGCCAAATCTAGTCCGGATGGTCATACCTTACTCATGGGCCACTCGAACTCCAATGCGATTTCTCCCTATGTTTTGAAGAATGTGCCTTACAACCCGGCGACTGACTTCACGCCAATTAACTATTTAGGTTACGTACCAAACGTATTGGTAGTTAAATCTTCTCTACCAGTAAACTCGGTAGCGCAATTGATTTCCTTGGCGAAGCAAAACCCAGGCCAGATGACTTATGGCTCTTCTGGCATCGGCAGCACGCAGCATCTAGCGGGTGCTTTGTTCTCGAAAATTGCCGGCGTAGAAATGAATCACGTACCTTACAAAGGTAGCGGCCAGGCGATTGTGGATTTATTGGGCGGTCAAATCACGATGAACTTTGATACCTTGCCGCCAAACTTGCAGCAGATTCGTCAGGGTAATTTAAAAGCTTTGGCAATCTCTACGCCCAAGCGCTTAGCATTATTACCTAACGTCCCTACATTTAATGAGGTAGGTATTGTTGGCTTTGATGTGACCAACTGGTATTCCGTAATGGGACCCAAAGGCATGGATCCTGTAGTCGTGAATAAGATTGATCAGGCTGTAAAGGCTGCTACCAATGATCCAGAGATTAAGAAAACATTAGATGCTCAAGGCTTACAACCAGAAGGCCCGGCAACACCAGCAGCCTTTAATTTATTCCTCGCAGGTGAGTTGGCAAAGTATCAGCGCTTGGTAAAGAGCTTGAATATCAAGGCTGAATAATTCATCCCTGATTTTTATTTCATGACAACAGCCATAGATTCCACCTCAGATCGTATTGCCGAAGTTCGCTTGGAACTTCGCAATAACATTGCGTACATTACTTTTGATCATGTTGCTGCTCGCAATGCAATGACCGTAGGAATGTATCAAAGCCTAAAATCGATTTGCGAGGATTTGGCTCGGACCCCTTCGGCGAAAGTTGCCATTCTGAGAGGTGCTGGCGGTAAGTCCTTTGTCTCGGGTAGTGATATCGCCCAGTTCTCTGGATTTAGTTCTGGTGAAGAGGGCGTTCGGTATGAAGAGGGTATCGATGCTTATCTCGCACCTTTGGCTATGTTGCCTTTCCCAACGATTGCAGTCATTGATGGCATGGCAGTTGGCGGAGGTCTAGCAATTGCTAGTTGTTGCGATTTCAGAATCTCTACCCCTGATGCGCGCTTCGGAGTGCCTATTGCCAAAACACTGGGTAATTGTTTATCTGCTGGCAATGTCGCTTGGCTCGTTGCCCACCTAGGTATCAATATCGTTAAGCGCATGTTGTTACTGGCAGAGCTGCTAACTGCACCTGAGCTACTCAAACAGGACTACCTCTTGGGCACTTATCCGGCTGAAGCGCTCGAGCATGAAGCAAATCAGCTGGCTGAACGCTTAATGAGTTTAGCGCCCATCACACAAAAATCAAGCAAGCAAACTCTTGCAAGAATCATTAAAAATAATTTACCCGATTGCCATGATTTAATCCGAGAGTGCTATGGCAGTGACGACTTTAAGAATGGCGTCGCTTCGTTTCTGGATGGTAAGCCACCAAGCTGGCAGGGAAAATAATTCTAGAGCTAGTAGTCTATAGAAACAGCTCTTGTAAGTTATTGAGATAGCGCAATCCTTGTTCCGTTGCCTTGAGCTTGTTAGGGTCTGAATCTAACAAACCTTTTTTACTGGCCTTATCCAATCCTTTTGACACTACATTGAGTGGCAAACCAGTGCGCTCGCTAAAGGTGGCGGTATCCACACCATCAGTCAGCCGCAAGGTATTGAGCATGAATTCAAAAGGGAGATCTTTTGCCGGAATCTCTCTCGCTTCAATCAAGGCATTGCCCTTGGTCTCCATCGCCTGCATATAGCTTTCTGGGTGACGTTCCCGCACCTGGCGCGTAATTTTGTCAGGAAATGAAATCTTTCCATGCGCACCTGCACCAATCCCAATGTAATCACCGAAGCGCCAGTAATTAAGATTGTGTTTGCACTCCTGATCTTTTTTGGCATACGCAGATACTTCATAACGTCGATAGCCTGCCGCCTCTAGAAGGTTTAGGTTCTGCTCAAAGATTGCATCAATCTCATTTTCACTGGGAAGCTTTGGGGGAAAGCTCGCAAAGTAGGTATTGGGTTCTAGCGTGAGGTTGTAGAAAGACAGGTGCGGCGTCTTAAACGAGAGGGCAGTTTCAATATCGGATCTGGCGGTTTCTAGACTTTGATTGGGCAAGCCAAACATGAGATCGAGATTGACGGATTTAAAGTATTGCAGAGCAATCGCAATCGCGCGCTTGGCTTCTTCGCCATTATGTATGCGCCCTAAAGCTTTGAGTTGCGTATCCTGAAAACTCTGAATACCTAAAGAGACGCGATTGATTCCTGCCTTAGCAAAGCCGGCAAACTTTTCAGTCTCGACGGATCCAGGATTGGCTTCCATAGTGATTTCACAATCGGGCTCTAAGTTCACTCGTGCTCGAACGGCTGAAAGGAGTTCATTCATACCATGGGCAGATAACAAGCTGGGTGTGCCACCACCAATAAAGATGCTGTGTACTTGACGACCCCAGATGCGAGGTAGCTCTGTTTCTAAATCAGTAATGAGGGCTTTGATGTAGCGCTCTTCGTCAAAACCTTGCTTGCCATCTTTAATTTGATGTGAGTTGAAATCGCAGTACGGACATTTTTTTTCACACCATGGAAAGTGAATGTACATAGACAATGGGGGCAGAGCAGTCAGTTTTGGCTGCGTAGCCAAAACAGAATTAAGCGTATTGAGCACGGATTTGGATTTGGGTAATGAGTTCACGCAAGGCTTGGCCACGATGACTGATCTGGTTTTTCTCAGAGGGCTCTAATTGGGCGACGGTTTTACCCAGCTCGGGAATAAAAAAATGCGGGTCATATCCAAAGCCACGATCTCCCTGAGCATCATCAATGATTTGGCCATACCAGCGGGCTTGGACAATCAGTGGTTCTGGATCATTAGCGCTATTGACCATCACCAGGGCGCAAACATAGTGCGCTCCGCGATCAGCTTTGCCCTGCAATGCTGCAACCAACTTTTGATTATTGGCAACACTGTCGCCATCAAGGCCTGCGTAACGCGCTGAGTACACTCCAGGCGCTCCATCTAATGCATGGGCACAAATCCCAGAGTCGTCTGCAAGTGCAGGTAAGCCGCTCGCAGCGCTGGCATGACGCGCCTTAGCAAGGGCATTCTCAATAAAAGTATGGTGGGGCTCTTCCGCTGACGGAATACCCAACTCACCCTGAGGGATGACTTGAAAGTGAAATGGTGCCAAGAGTTCCTGAAATTCACGGACTTTGCCAGCATTGTTAGAAGCGAGGACGAGCTTTTGCACCATCTACCTTTGTCTTTTACTTGAAGGCTTCTTTTTGTAACTGAGTTAAATCACGGATACCTTCTTCGGCCAGATCTAACAAAGCATTTAATTCAGTACGGGAGAAGGCGGGACCTTCAGCGGTACCTTGCACTTCAATCATGCCGCCTTTGCCTGTCATAACGACATTCATATCGGTATCGCAAGAAGAGTCTTCTGGGTAATCTAAATCGAGTACTGGCACGCCCTGGTAGATGCCAACAGAAATCGCAGCAACGCTGTCGATGATGGGGTCAGCTTTAAGGACACCACTTTCAAGCAGGGTATTGATCGCATCACGTGCTGCAACATAAGCACCGGTAATTGATGCAGTTCTTGTTCCGCCATCAGCTTGCAAGACATCGCAATCTAAATGGATTGTTCGCTCACCCAATACTTTTAGATCAAAGACGCTACGCATCGCACGGCCGATCAAGCGCTGAATCTCTTGTGTACGACCAGACTGTTTGCCGCGAGCTGCCTCACGATCGCTGCGGGTGTGGGTGGAGCGGGGCAGCATGCCGTATTCAGCAGTAACCCAACCTTCACCGGAACCTTTTTTGTGGGGAGGCACCTTTTCCAAGACGCTAGCTGTACAAAGTACTTTGGTATCACCAAAAGCAATCAGGACGGAGCCTTCTGCATGCTTGGTAAAGGCACGGCTGATGCTCACAGGGCGCAATTGCGTAGGGGTGCGGCCACTCGGACGGGTGATGTTGTGCTGAGTCATGGGGTGTGTTCCTAAAGATCTACAATGTGCCTATGATATCGAGCATGACTGGTTATGGCAGCGCTTCTCGCCAAGTCTCCCTAGGAGCTGGCGTAGTAGCCGATCTGCAAGTGGAATGTCGGGCTGTCAATAGCCGCTTTCTGGATTTGGGCTTTCGTCTTCCGGACGAGTGTCGCGGGGCTGAGCCTGCCTTACGAGAACTGGCTACTCAAAGCCTTTCTCGGGGCAAAGTCGAGTTTCGGGCTGCCTGGCGGGTAAATTCGGGTGCTGCTGGAGCACCCAAAGCCAACCCCCATGCTTTGGGCGCCTTAAATAAGAATCGCCTAGACGCTCTCTATACCCTTCAGGAACATGCTCAAGTAGCCTTCCCTAATGCCGAAGCTTTACGTATCTCCGATATCTTGCGTTGGCCCGGGATTGTTTCTGAACCCAGGGGTGAAGAAGAGGGTTGGATTGCCGCTACTGTGGAAGCCGGCCGCGCTGCCCTAGCTGCCTTAATGGATAGTCGCCATGCTGAAGGTAAAGCCTTGGTAACGGTCCTAACTACTATCACCAGCAAGATGCGTGAGATTGTTAAAGTGATTGAGCCTAAGGTTCCAGTCTATGTCGCCCAGTATCAAGAGAAGCTTACTGAGCGCTTGGCAGAAGCATTAGCTGCTCAAGAGCAAGGCAAAAGTAGTGGGTCTGGCACCGAGTTGATGGAGCGTATCCGTCAAGAGGTAGTGCTCTATGCCGTGCGTATCGATGTGGCAGAAGAGTTTGCGCGCTTAAAGACCCATCTTCAAGCAGTTGACACCGCCTTAGCAGGCAAGGGGCCGGTGGGTAAGCGTTTGGATTTCTTAATGCAGGAGTTAAATCGCGAAGCCAATACCTTGAGCTCCAAATCGGTTTCAGAGGAATGCACACAAGCAGCTTTAGAGCTCAAGCTCCTGATTGAGCAAATGCGTGAACAAGTGCAAAATTTAGAGTAAGCATTATTTCTACAAATTATTATGGCAAGCCCTAAACCTAAAGCAAATTTAACTCCTGCCTACCAAGGCAGCATGCTGATGATCGTCGCTCCATCGGGCGCCGGTAAATCCTCCTTAGTCAATGCGCTGTTGCAAGAAGACGCAGCCCTCAAGCTGTCACTCTCAACGACAACGCGTGCGCCAAGACCGGGAGAGGTAGATGGCAAGGACTATCGCTTCATTAAGAGAGCAGAATTTATTGCAGAGCGTGACCAGGGCCATTTTTTAGAACACGCTGAAGTACACGGTAATTTTTACGGTACATCTAAAGCCTGGATTGAGACTCAGATGAAAACCGGGCGCGATGTGATGTTAGAAATCGACTGGCAGGGTGCGCAGCAGATTCGTCAAATCATTCCGGAAGTGCAGTGGATCTTTATCTTCCCACCTTCATTTGAAGCTCTAGAAGAGCGCTTACGCAAACGAGGTCAAGATGATGAGGCCACTATTCAGAGGAGATTGGCTGCGGCCCATTTAGAGCTCCAGCATGCTCACGAAGCCGATTTCATTGTGATCAATGATGATTTTGAGCAGGCCTTAACTGATTTACGCCATGTGGTGGCAGCCAGCCGCCTGCGCTCAGGGCCAATTATGGCTCGTAACCCTGCGCTTTTAAAGCGCCTCGGAGTCTAATCAGTTATCCTATAGGTATCAAAGCTAAATTTAAGTGAGTCCAGCATGGCCCGTATTACTGTAGAAGATTGTCTAAAAACTATCCCCAATCGTTTTGAGCTGGTATTGGCTGCGACTTATCGTGCACGTCAATTAGTTCAAGGTCACTCCCCACGTGTTGAGTCCAGAGATAAAGCAACCGTTGTTGCATTACGTGAAGTTGCTGCTGGTGTAACCGACCGTGACATGTTGACCAAAGTACCTTTGTAATCGCGGGGTTCCGTTGTGGAGCTCCCCTTAGGCGACCAAAACACATCGGAACTCAAAGGTCAGATCTCGCCTAAAGAGATCGCTAGTGGTGATAAGTCTTCCATCATCGCAACTTTGTTGGCTCAATCGAGTCGACATCTATTTGGCCCAACCTCGGCGCCTGCATTACCGCTAAAGCACCAAGTTGTTTCAATTGATGGGCTGATTTCTAAATTGGGCTATCTCAAGCCTGATGAAGTTGCGCTTATTAAACAAGCCTTTCATTTTGCTGATGCGGCTCACTTAGGTCAGTATCGCCATAGTGGCGAACCTTACATTACCCATCCGGTAGCAGTTGCTGAGCTGTGCGCTACTTGGCGCTTAGACGCGTCATCCATCATGGCAGCTTTAATGCATGATGTGATTGAGGATACGGGTTGCACTCAAGCAGATCTAGTTGGTAAGTTTGGCAGCAAAGTGGCAGAGCTCGTAGAGGGATTGACTAAGCTCGATAAGCTGGAGTTCCAAAGTCATGCTGAGGCGCAAGCTGAAAGCTTTCGTAAGATGTTTATGGCAATGGCGCGCGATGTCCGGGTGATTTTGGTGAAGCTCGCTGATCGTACGCACAATATGCGCACACTCGATGCCGTCCCAATGGAAAAGCGTCGTCGGGTAGCTGCTGAAACAATTGAGATCTACGCCCCGATTGCACACCGCTTAGGCCTCAATGTTATTTACCGCGACTTACAGGATTTGAGTTTTCGCTATTCCATGCCCATGCGCTTCAGGGTAATTGAAGATGCAGTGAAGCGGGCGCGTGGTAACCGTAAAGAGATGGTAGAAAAGATTTTGCAGAATGCTCGGACGGCCTTTGCAAAAGTGAATCTCGAGGTTGATTTACAGGGTCGAGAAAAAACGCTCTTTAGCATTTACCACAAAATGCGTAGTAAGCATTTGAGCTTTTCTCAAGTCCTCGATGTCTATGCCTTCAGGGTGACTGTCCATTCGATTGATGAGTGCTATCGTGCGCTCGGTCTTTTGCATGCACTCTATAAACCGATGCCTGGAAAGTTTAAGGATTACATTGCTATTCCCAAGCTTAATGGTTATCAGTCTTTGCATACGACGCTATTGGGACCATCAGGGGTGCCGGTAGAGTTTCAGATACGTACTAGCGATATGCATGCAGTTGCTGAAGCAGGCGTTGCTGCGCACTGGGCCTATAAAGATGGCGGTCCGGATATGAGTGAGGTGCAAAACCGTGCGCATCAATGGCTGCAATCCTTAATCGATATTCAGGATAGCAGCGGGGATTCTCAAGAATTCTTAGAGCACGTCAAAATTGATTTGTTCCCGGATGCAGTTTATGTCTTTACACCGAAAGGGCAGATTAGAGCTTTGCCACGCGGCGCTACCGCCCTCGATTTTGCTTACTCTATTCATAGTGACTTAGGAAATACTTGTGTTGCCGTCAAAATTAATGGCATGCAGTTACCTTTGCGCAGTGAGCTTAAGAACAGCGATATCGTTGAGGTAGTGACATCTGCGAACTCTCAGCCTAATCCAGGTTGGCTAGCATTTGTGAGGACAGGAAAGGCTCGCGCCTCGATTCGTCACGCACTCAAAACTAAGCACTATGCCGAGTCTTTGCAGTTAGGTGAACGTCTTTTGGCTAGCGCATTGCGTCAGCAGGGAGTTGATGCTGGACTGCTATCACCAGAGCTTTGGGAAAAGTTATTGCATTGGACTGGCGATAAAACGCGAGAAGAGGCCTGCGTCAACATTGCCTTGGGCCGCAGGTCTTCTCAAGAGCTGGCAATTCGTTTAAATATTTTGATTGATGATGAAGGTGGCTCCGATCAAATGCGCTTGGGCGCGGCAGACTGGGTCTCTCCCCAGCAAGAAATTGCCTCGCACCATCATCAGCGCCAAGCCATTTTAGTAGATGGTCGCGAAGGAAACTCGATTCATTTTCAAACCTGCTGTCATCCTATTCCAGGGGATAACATCATTGGCTATCTTGGTAAGGGTGAGGGTTTACAGGTTCATACCAATGACTGCCAGGTAGCTCTCAGAATGCTCTCTAAAGATAGTGATAAGTGGGTAGAAGTCGAATGGGGTAAAGAAGTTAATCGGGAGTTTGAGGTTGACTTGGCGATTGATACACTTCAGGGTAAAGGCGTATTAGCTAGAGTGGCAAGCAGTGTGACTGCGGCAGACTCCAACATCATGAACGTATCGATGGATGATCGCTACAAAGAAGATGCCGTCACTATACGTTTCACCATTCAGGTATCAGACCGCTTACATCTCGCTAAAGTCATGCGTAGTTTGCGTGCGAACCATGATGTGATGCGCGTGACTCGCGTACGGGTTAGCTAGGTTCCTGTAAATCCCTTTTACCTGTACTGAATGTGCAGGATTTCAATCTCAGTTGGGCCCGTTGGTGTTTGAATTTTGACGCAATCACCTAGGCGCGATTTGATTAAGGCTTTAGCAATGGGTGACACCCAACTGACGTAACCCAGATCTAAATCAACCTCATCGACCCCAACAATCGTGATGCTCGTCTTTTTGCCGGCATTAGCGCCTTCCAAGTTTTCATAAGTCACGGTAGCCCCAAAAAAGATCTGCTCGGCATCGGCTTCACCCGTTTTTCGAGCCTGGTTATCGACCACCACAGCAAATTCAAGACGCTGATTCAGGAAGCGAATTCGGCGATCAATTTCCCGAAGTCGCTTTTTTCCATATATATAGTCACCATTCTCGGACCGGTCGCCGTTAGAGGCGGCCCAATGAACAACCTTGACAACCTCTGGCCGATCCAGGTTTAGGAGCTGTAAAAGCTCACTTTTGATACGTTCGTGACCAGCGGGTGTGATGTAGTTCTTCTCTTCCATGGCATAATTATGGCTGTTGCGGCTGTAGCTCAGCTGGATAGAGTACTTGGCTACGAACCAAGGGGTCGTGGGTTCAATTCCTGCCAGCCGCACCAACCCTTACAGGGCCTAGTTGAAAAACTGGGCCCTTTTTCTTTTTTGGGTATTTCATAGTGGTCTCATATAGATCCCTTATAGTTTGCCTATGAGCATTTCGGACCCCAATTCTTCAAATTTAATCTCTCCAGTAGCGGTTTGGTCGCAAGCCGATGCAAGCCACGCTCAAGTTAGTTTGAATGGTGTAGTCAATGTGTATTCCCTAGCTGGAGTGTGGAGTGATGTTCGGAAACAGCAAAATCAGTGGTTAGAGCAAGGAAGTGCACAAGCGCTCTCACTGATTTTTGATGCATCCAAAGTGAGCTCTTTAGATGGATCGGCATTTGCATTTTTGATTGATGTGCAAGAGGCGCAGAACAAAGCAGGTGGACAGTTTGATATTCAAGGCTTGGATCCTAAGTATCAGCCGCTCTTACATGAATTCGATCCAATTAATAAATTATTCCCAGTACCTGCTGCAAAACAAAAAAGAAGTTTTGTGGTGAGTACTGGTATGGCTGCGCAGAATTTGATGGATGATGCCCGCGGCCTAGTGACATTTACCGGCCACCTGTCAGCAGATTTAGCTTGGTCAATCCGCAATATCAGGCAAGTTCGCTGGGGTGACTTCGTGAACGCTGCTGTAGAGGCAGGTATTGCTGCATTACCTATTGTTGGCCTAGTTGCATTTTTGATTGGCGTCATTCTGTCCTTTCAGGCTGCGATTGGTATGGAGCAATTTGGCGCCGTCTCATTTGTTGGGCCACTCGCTGCGCTAGGTATCGTTAGAGAGATGGGACCACTGATTACAGCGATCTTGCTTGCCGGCCGCTCATCGGCAGCATTTGCAGCTGAGATTGGTACGATGACCGTGAACAGCGAAGTTGATGCATTAGTCACTGGCGGCTTAAGTCCGATCCGCTTCCTAGTTGTACCAAGAGTATTGGCGGGAATATTGGTGGCGCCAATATTGACCTTATTTGCCGATGTCGTCAGTATTTTTTCTTCCATGCTGACAATGCAAATTTATGGCATTCCCTTTATTAATTTCTATAACGGTATGTTAGCTGCAGTCGGTGTTGAGGATGTTCTGTCCGGCCTTGTGAAGGCCACGCTCTTCGGTGTAGTTGTTTCTGCAATGGGCTGTTTAAGAGGTATGCAAACTGGCACTGGTGCAGCGGCTGTAGGCATCTCCGCAACCCGAGCAGTGGTGAGTAGCATTGTGATGATCGTGTTGGTAGACGGCATCTTTGCCTACATCTCTTACAGGACAGGTTTCTGATGGATGCACTGGGTAAATCGATTGACGTGCAAAACCTCACTGTGGGCTATGGCTCAAAAGTGCTGTTACAGAACCTCAACTTCTCCGTTAATAACGGTGAGATCTTTGTGATTTTGGGTGGATCAGGCTGCGGTAAATCGAGCCTCTTAAAGAATTTATTTGGCCTATATCAACCGCTTGCTGGAGATGTATTGATCGAGGGTCAAAATATCACTACCGCCCAAGGTGCTGAGCGTCAAAAAATCATGACGAGCTTTGGGGTCATGTATCAGCAGGGCGCTTTATTCGGTTCCATGAATCTCCTCGATAACGTGACACTCTTTATGGAGGAGTACACCCAGCTGACTAGAGAGCAGATGAATTTATTAGCCCGATGCAAACTGGACTTGGTGGGCTTACTTCCGTATGAGACGTATATGCCTAGCGAGATTAGCGGCGGTATGCAAAAACGGGCTGCAATCGCACGGGCGATGGCTTTAGATCCTAAAATATTATTCTTGGATGAGCCTTCAGCGGGCCTTGATCCGATTACATCGGCTGATCTCGATAGTACGATTTTAGATCTTTCAAAAAACTTAGGATTTACTTTTGTGATCGTTTCTCACGAGTTAGCCAGTATTTATTCTATTGCCGACAAAGTCATTATGTTGGATAAGGATGCTAAGGGCATTATTGCGCAGGGCGATCCTAAGGTATTAAGAGATAGCAGCAAAGACCCTCGAGTACATCAATTTTTTAATCGCATCATGAGCAAGGACGCAGCATGAGTAATAACTCTAACCCTAATTACTTCCGTCTTGGCATTTTTGTTCTCGCGGCAATCGGCGCATTACTCACGGTCATCTTAATCTTTGGCTCAGGACAATTTTTTAAAAAATCATTCATGGTCGAAACCTATGTCAAGCAATCAGTGACGGGCTTAGATGCTGGTGCAGCAGTCCGCTTTCGGGGTGTCAAGATTGGGCAGGTGACGTTGATTGCTTTATCGGGTGACTTGTATGAGAAAGAAGTCCCGATGGCTCAGAAGCAAGAGTATGTTGTTGTGAGAATGCAAATTTATGGCGATGCTATTGAGAAAAGTCACCTGGAAACATTCATTAAAGACAACCTACGTGCGCGTATACGGTCGATGGGCATCACTGGTGTCAATTATGTTGAGCTAGACTTTTATCCGAGCGCTACCCAATACACCTCCTTGCCTTTCCCATGGACACCTGAGTATGCAGTTGTACCTTCAATGCCCAATCAGGCAGATGAAATTATTTCTGGAGTTCAGAAGTTAATTAGCGCACTGAATGGCATGGATATCGATGGAACCCAGCAGAAATTTGATGCCTTATTGGGTAATCTGAATAAATTGATGGCTGGCGATGGTAAAAATAATGCAGGTCTGATTAATTCAGTTCAAGACCTCAATGTCTTGTTGGATCGAATTGCCAAAGTCACCGATAAAGATCAACTCAATATTCTGATGCGCGAATTGGTTGCCACCATGGTTTCTTTGCGTCAAACCGTCACTAGCGTTCAGGGTGACACCACTGCAACCTTGGAGAACCTTCGTCAGGCTAGCGAGCAGTTAAATGAATTTACCCGCGTCGCAAGTCAATCACCATCTACTCTGATTTGGGGTGAGCCGCCGGCCCGTATTACGCCTCCAATGAATGGAGTCCAAAAATGAGAATGCAGATGATGAAGAATTTACACCTCACTAAGCTTGCTGTTGTATTACTAATCATTACAGCCTTAAGCGCATGCTCATTACCTAAAAGACCAGCATTAGAGACCAGCAGTTGGATGCTCGCCCCTGAGCGTACTGGTGCTCCCTATAAACCGCGTAGCGATTTGTGGCTCAAGATGGGTTCATCGTCAGCAACGCCACCTTTTGACGGCAAGTCTTTGGTTTATCGCTTAGGTGATCAGCGCTATGAAAAGGATTTTTACAATACGTATTCTGCTTTACCAAATGAAATGGTCGGTAACGCAACACGTCAGTGGCTAAATAATGCCCAGATCTTCTCTATGACAGTAGGTCAGGGTAATAGCTTCTTTCCGTATTACATCTTGCAGACATCGATAGAAGAGTTCTATGGTGATTACCGGGTTCGTCCAGAGGCTGTTGTCACGATTGAATTTTTCCTAACTGCAACTGATCCCCAAAAGCGCAATCCAGTGATTGGTAAAAACCGCTATTCCAAGAGAGTTACACTTAAAGACAACACTCCTCAGGCATTGGTGCAAGGCCAGCAGGAAGCCTTGGCACAAATTTTGAAAGAGTATGAGGTAGTACTTTATAAGTACGCTGGTAATCTGCCTCCACCTCTCGGACAGTAGACGATCTAGAATGACAGTGCAGATAATAATATTGGAGAAGACATGGATTTAGGGCTCAAAGGTAAGGTTGCATTAGTGATGGCATCTAGCCGAGGTTTAGGTCAGGCGATGGCCGTTTCCTTGGCACGTGAAGGTGTCAAAGTGGCGGTGACTGGCCGCAATCCGGAGGGATTAAAAAAATCGGTTGAAATGATTGAGGCTGCGGGTGGAACAGCCTTAGCTTTGAGCTGGGATCTTTCTGATGCATCTTTGATTGATAGCTTGGTGAGTAAGGTGGAAAAGGAATTAGGTCCGATTGATATCCTGGTAAACAACACCGGCGGACCTCCTCCAACATTAGCGGCAGGGCAAGACCCCGCTTTGTGGCAAAAGAGCTTTAACGATATGGTGCTATCACTCATCAGCATTACCGATCGAGTTCTACCAGGAATGCGTCAACGTAAATGGGGTCGGATTATTACGAGTACCACTTCAGGTGCTATTGCCCCGATTAAAAATCTGGCGATCTCCAATACCTTGCGTGCTGCATTGCTGGCCTGGTCTAAAACCTTGGCGGCAGAAGTGGCAGCCGATGGCATCACTGTGAATGTGATCATGCCAGGTCGTGTAGCAACTGATCGTTTGCGTCAGTTAGATGAAGCACGTTCCCAACGTGAAAATGTGAGCTATGACTCTGTTGTTCAAGCTAGCTTGAGACAAATTCCGATGGCACGTTATGGTGATCCACAAGAGTATGGAGATACTGCGGCCTTTCTGGCTAGTCAAAATGCCTCCTTCATCACTGGGTCAGTGATTCGTGTGGATGGTGGTCAGATTCAGGCGATTTAAAGCAGTGTTTAATAGCTTTCTACGGGCCATTCAGCGAGACCTTCGATCTAGTGAGCTAGTAGCACTATTGGTCGCGCTGACGCTCTCTGTAGCTGCCTTATCCAGCGTCAGCTTCTTAGCCGACCGAATGCAGCGGGCCTTTCAGTTCGATGCTCGCCAGCTGCTTGCTGCGGATCTGCTGCTGGTTTCTGATCAACCCCTGCCTGAGCGTTTCATTCAGGAAGCCAAGGATCAACAGCTGAGCATAGCCCAAACAATTGTCTTTCCAAGTATGGCAACGGTAGGGTCGCAAAGTAAACTGGCTTCCCTTAAAGCTGTAAGTTCTGCCTACCCTCTGCGAGGCTCTTTACAGGTGTCACCTTCATCAGTCAGCACGACTCCACCAGCAGGTTCGGTCTGGGTGGATCCGGCAATGCTCAGTGCGCTCAAGGCAAAAGTCGGCGATCCGATGTTATTGGGTGATAAGGCATTCCTCATTAGCGGTATCTTGGAGCGCGAGCTTGACCGAGGCGCTGGCTTTATGAACTTCGCGCCCCGCGTCATGATGTCGCTGGACGATTTACCAGCTACCGGCCTGATTGGTCTGGGCAGCCGCGTGACCTATCGACTTCTTTTAGCGGGGAATGATTCGGCGATCTCTGACTATGAGCAATGGGCTACGCAATCGATTAAATCCGAAGGGCTCAGGGGATTGCGCATTGAGACTTTGGAGAATGCTCAGCCTGTCATGCGTAAAACCCTCGAGCGGGCAGAGCGCTTCTTATCGTTAGTTGCCTTACTCACAGCCATGGTGGCTGCGGTAGCAATTGCCTTGTCAGCGCGTCGTTATGTTTTAAAGCAGGCTGATGTTTGCGCTGTTATGAAATGCCTTGGTGCAAGCCAAAAGACCATCCTAATAAACCAAGTCAAGATATTGGGCACTCTATGTATATCGGCTGCTGTGATGGGTGCTGCGATTGCTTATGGCGTGCAAGAGATGCTCATTGGGATCTTGGGTAATTTACTAGTTGCCAATCTACCCGCGCTCTCACTCTGGCCCTTAGTCTGGAGTATTTTGTTTTCCTCTTGCCTGCTAATCGGTTTTGCTGGTCCGCCCTTATTTAGTTTGGTCATGATTTCACCAGTGCGACTAATTCGTAAAGAGTTGGGATCTGTGAACATCAAGGTGTTGTGGGTCGCACTTTTTGGATTGAGTACTTGTCTTGTCTTGATCGCGTTTGCAGCTCAAGATTGGAAACTGGCCTCTTGGGTTGCCGCAAGCTTTGGCTCAGCTATTGTGGTCTTTTCCGTAGTTTCTTGGTTGTGCCTAAGTTTGCTTAAAATCGTATTTACAAGGTGGAGTAGTCACAGCTTCGCATTACGCTTTGCACTGACAGTACAAGCGCGTCGCTCTGGGTTTGCAGTCATGCAAATTACGGCGCTAGGTATTGCCTTGATGGCCTTATTACTCATCCTCTTGCTCCGACAAGATTTATTGGCTACCTGGCAGGGCAATATCCCAGTCGATGCGCCCAATCGCTTCATGATTAACGTTCAGGAAGATCAAAAGCTTAGCATCACTCGCTCACTACTGGATGCGGGAGTAGCAAAGCCCAGCTTTAGCCCCATGGTTCGTGCGCGCTTAGTAGAAGTCAATGGAAAGTCTATTGGACCCAATGACTACATTGATGAAAATGCACGCCGCTTGGTTGATCGAGAATTTAATCTCTCATACACCGAGCAATTACCTGAGGGTAATCGGATTACTTCTGGAAAATGGCTTGAAGGGAATGCGCCACAAGTTTCTTTGGAAATGGGAATTGCAAAGACTTTGAAGTTAAAGCTGGGCGATCAAATGACCTTTGAGCTTGCCGGTGAAAAAGTTACAGCGCCCATTACCTCTTTGCGTAAGTTGGATTGGAGTTCGATGAAAGTGAATTTCTTTGTCATCATGCCACCCGCAATGCTCACAGAGATGCCCCAGTCTTGGATTACCTCGTATTACCAAGGTACTGCAAGTGAAGGTTTGGATTATCAACTTGCGCAGGCCTATCCCAATCTCACCATCGTGGATGTGGGGACATCACTAAAGCAAATCCAAGATGTACTTGATCGACTGTCCTCAGTATTAGGCCTCTTATTCACCTTCACGATTGCGGCAGCGATTTTAGTTTTAGTCGCTGCGATTGCGGCAACACAAGATGAGCGTTTCAGGAGTGCGGCCTTGTTAAAGGCAGTGGGTGCGTCGCGCTATCTACTGGGGAAGATTGCATTAGCTGAGCTGCTGATTATTGGAGTACTGGCAGGAACTTTAGCTGGACTCGCTGCCGGAATTGCAGCATGGGCGCTTGGCCGTTTTGTGCTGGAGATTGAGTTCAATGCATTTGCGCAGTCTCTAGCGATGGGTATCGGCTTTGGGGTAACTGCTTGCCTGCTAGCGGGTTATCGCTTTCAGAGAAGAATTCAAACTGCTACTGCAATGGAATGTTTGCGTGAAACTTAGTTCAGTTTAACTAAGTTTTTCGGTAATTCCACTAAGCGCGTTCCACTAAAGCGGTCTGGCAGACTTTGACGCAGTGAAGGTTTAACGCGATCCAAGTAAATACTCAGTGGCCACAAAAATAAAGCCACCGCAAATAGCATTTCAATAATTTGCCATCTTTGCAGATCGAACAGCCACTGCAAAATCACGCAAGGCACTAGCCACAAAGATCCAAAAAAATAACGCCAAATCGCTTGTCTGCGAGTCAGGTTGTAGCCTCCTGGACCAATCATGCGCACTCGCCATGTTTGCATTGCCAGTGTCTGCCCCGACTTCGTCCAATACCAAATAAAGTAAACACCTAGGACGGCGTAGAGATAGAGAAAGGTGAGCCAACTTGGGAGGGATACGCCAAACACAATGCCTAATCCCAAATTAGGAAGCAGGAAGGTAAGCGCAATGACGCCCAATAAAACCAATTGCTCATACAGAATGCAAAAGACCCGCCGCCAAAACTGGGGAGCAGGGAGTAGGTTTAATTCAGCGGGGCTAATCACGACTTAAGGATTGCTTGAACCGCTATCGGGGCTGCTGTTCGTTGCAGGAGACTCTGAAGCTGGGGCGCTACTGGTTGTTGGAAGTGCTGCTAAGTTCGATTTTTGTTTAATCGGATGCTGTTGTAATGTAGGCGCATTTAAAGCTGTTGGCTTTTTCCTGTTGACCTCTGCTTGAGCCAGCTTCTTCTTTTGCTCATCAGTCAGTTTTTGATAAGCACTCCAAGCCTCAGCTTTTTTCTCAGCAGGGAACTTGAGGCTACTTAAATAGTTTTCGCGGGCAATGCGGCGGTCTTTTTGAGAAAGCTTAGACCAGCCCGTCATGCGGGACTGCATTCGCTGTTGATCAGTTTCACTCATCTTGGGATACAGATTAGCAACTTGTATCCATTTTTTACGACTGTCCGGGAGCATGTAGTCCCAATCGTCTTCCAGTGGAGCGAGGATTTTTTGTTGCCCTGGTTTAAGGTTCTCCCAAGTACCATCCGGTTTTTTCTCTGGGATGCCAGTGGTTTTTCCATGGCCTGCTGCCGGTGTTTGGGCAAATACGTCTGAACTTGGTGCCGATCCTAAAGCGCCCATCGCCAGCATCATGCTGATGCTCAGTGAAGCGCTCAGGGACCGTAGATTTTTTAGCATGCGCTAACTGTAGCTCGCGATGACAGTTAGGACGGAGTCTTAGCTGAGCTGAGGCTGTCTTGATCTGATTCCGCTAAAGGGCCGTTTTTGAGGAAACCCAAAAAGCCGCTATCAGCATAAGCATCGGGTGGGACATCGTCAGTTAAGAGGGCGACATCGAGCTCAGCAATATCGTTGATACGGGAATCTTGCTGCCATTGGGCGATGCCAATGAGACCGAATACCAGAACTGCCAAGGGGGCAACCCAACCCACGTTATCCCAGAATGAGCGTGAACCATAAGACCAATTCCCATTAGAACTCGCCAAAATATGCTGCGCAATGCGAACTTTTTCGGGTTTTTTGACAGAAATGGCTTTGAGGCGTGCTGCATAGAGGCGATCTTTGATCCCAGCTGGTAGGGATTGGGATCCTTGGCGGAGCAGGGCGGCAGCATTCAGACCAAATTGATCTGATTCTGTTGTGCTGAGGATGTCTTCGTTGCGGTTCACAGGGTAATTCCTTTTAATTTCAATGCTTTAGCTAGAGCCTGAGTGGCTCTTGAGCAGTGGGTTTTGACGCTTCCCTCGCTACATCTCATCGCAAGGGCAGTTTCAGTAATACTCAGCTCATCCCAATAACGCATCAGGAAGGCTTCTCGTTGACGGGCAGGCAATTTTGATATTTCTGACTCTAAGGCCTGTAATAGCTGACTCCGTTCAAGCTTAAATGCACCATCTTGGTGAATTTCACTATCATCTGGAGCTGAAAGTGATTCCAGGGGGTCAAAATCATCACTTTCATCGGATTTCTTACCCATATTCGAGAACAGGGTGACCCAGGTATTGCGAACTTTTTGACGTCTAAACCAGTCGTGAATGCGGTTTTGCAGAATTCTGGTGAAAACCAGAGGTAATTCTGCGGCAGGCCGATCACCATACTTTTCAGCTAACTTAATCATGGCATCTTGAACAATGTCTAAGGCTGTATCGTCATCTCGCACAGCATAGACCGCTTGCTTGAAAGCGCGCTGCTCAATACTACTCAGAAAGTCAGAAAGTTCTTGGGGTGAAGCCATTCAGCAGATTAGACCTGAATCAGAGGGAATTCGTCCATTTTAGGGGATTGCTATAGAATATAGGGCTTACTACCTAGAATCTCATTCAAGAAGTGGTTTTTTCCGGTAGCAGCGCCGTTCGAACTCAGGCCACAAGCAAGAGACAGAACAGACCAATCAATTTTTTGCCGAAAATTGCAAAGGACGAAAGAAATGAATACAAGCAGCGCCGAATTTTTAGCTTCTAAAGCTAACCAAGACACAAATACAAATCCCGCAGCAACTCCACCAGAAATGATTGGTGCTGAGATGCTGGTGAAGGCTTTGCACAAAGAGGGTGTTGAATACGTTTGGGGTTACCCAGGTGGTTCCGTCCTCTTTATCTACGATGAAATTTTTAAGCAGGACAAGTTTGAACACATTCTGGTTCGCCATGAGCAAGCAGCAGTTCATGCGGCTGATGGCTACGCACGCGCAACCGGTAAGGTCGGTGTTGCCTTAGTGACTTCAGGTCCTGGCGTAACCAATGCGGTTACCGGAATTGCTACTGCTTACACTGATTCAATCCCGATGGTGGTCATCAGCGGTAACGTACCAACGTACGCGATTGGTGAAGATGCTTTCCAAGAGGCGGATACCGTGGGTATTACTCGCCCAGTGGTTAAGCACAACTTCTTAGTAAAAGATGTTAAAGACCTCCCCTTAGTCATTAAGAAAGCTTTCCATATTGCGCAGACAGGTCGTCCAGGTCCAGTATTGATTGATATTCCGAAGGATGTATCTGCAGCTAAAGGACCATTCGTCTATCCAGAAACCTTGGAGATGCGTTCATACAACCCAGTAGTCAAGGGTCATAGTGGACAAATTCGTAAAGCGGTTTCTTTATTACAAGAGGCTGAGCGCCCATTCATCTATACCGGTGGTGGCGTGATCTTGGCTGATGCCGCTCCAGAATTAAAAGAGTTTGCTGATTTATTGGGCTATCCCGTTACCAATACCTTAATGGGTCTTGGTGGTTTCCCAGGTACTAGCCCTCAGTTTGTGGGCATGCTTGGTATGCACGGTACGTATGAAGCCAATATGGCGATGCAACACAGTGATGTGTTGATTGCAGTTGGAGCGCGTTTTGATGACCGTGTGATTGGTAATACTGCGCACTTTGCAAGTCACCCACGCAAGATTATTCATATTGATATTGATCCATCGGTGATTTCAAAGCGGGTAAAGGTAGACGTTCCTATCGTTGGCAATCTCAAGGAAGTATTGCAAGAGATGACTGCTCAGCTCAAAGCTGCTGGCCCACGTAAGAATGACGCCAAGCTGGCGGCATGGTGGGCGCAGATTAATGAGTGGCGTAAAAAAGATTGCTTAAAGTACGACGAAGCTTCCCAAATCGTCAAACCTCAGTACGTAGTACAAAAGTTGTGGGAGCTCACTGGTGGTGATGCATTCATTACTTCTGACGTTGGTCAGCATCAAATGTGGGCTGCACAGTTCTACAAGTTCGATAAGCCACGTCGTTGGATTAACTCTGGCGGTCTAGGCACCATGGGTGTTGGTTTGCCATACGCCATGGGTATTAAGAAAGCATTCCCAGATAACGATGTATTCGCTATCACTGGCGAAGGCTCTATCCAGATGTGTATTCAAGAGCTATCCACTTGCAAGCAATACAACACGCCCGTAAAGATCGTTTCTTTGAATAATCGTTACCTCGGTATGGTTCGTCAATGGCAAGAGCTAACTTATAACAAGCGCTATTCCAGTTCATACATGGATTCATTACCGGACTTTGTGAAGTTGGCAGAAGCCTTCGGACACGTGGGCATGCGGATTGAGAAGAAGTCTGATGTTGAAGGCGCTCTCAAAGAAGCTATTCGTTTAAAAGATCGCACCGTGTTTATGGATTTCCAGACAGACCCAGAAGAAAACGTTTGGCCGATGGTTCAGGCAGGCAAGGGTATTACTGAAATGCTTTTGGGCAGCGAGGATCTCTAATGCGACACATTATTTCTGTATTGATAGAGAACGAGCCGGGGGCACTATCTCGTGTGGTTGGTTTATTTTCTGCACGTGGTTACAACATTGAAGCATTGAGCGTTGCACCAACCGAAGATCCATCTTTGTCGCGCATGACTATTGTCACCCTTGGCTCTGAGGATGTGATTGAGCAAATCACTAAACACTTAAATCGTTTAGTTGAGGTGGTGAAGGTGTTTGATTTGACTGAAGGTCCTCATATCGAGCGTGAGCTCATGATGATTAAAGTGCGCGCAGTAGGTAAAGAGCGTGAAGAATTGAAACGTACAACGGATATCTTCCGTGGTCGCATCATTGATGTGACTGATAAGAGTTACACCATTGAATTAACTGGTGATGGCGCCAAATTGGATGCCTTCATTGATTCGATTGATCGTGCATCGATTTTAGAAACTGTCCGTTCGGGTGGTTCTGGTATTGGGCGCGGTGAACGCATTCTGAAGGTTTAATTTTTTAACTAATTACTGCATTAACTACATTTTCAAAACAAGGAAAGAGCATGAAAGTTTTTTACGATAAAGACGCCGATTTGTCCCTCATTAAAGGCAAAAAAGTAACCATCATTGGTTACGGTTCACAGGGTCACGCACACGCATTGAATCTGAAAGATTCAGGCTGTAACGTGACTGTTGGTTTGCGTAAAGATGGCGCTTCCTGGAGCAAAGCCGCAAATGCTGGCTTGACAGTAAAAGAAGTTGGCGCAGCAGTTAAAGATGCTGACGTAGTCATGATGCTCTTGCCTGATGAACAAATCGCTGATGTATACAGCAAAGAAGTTCATGGCAATATCAAACAGGGCGCTGCATTGGCATTCGCTCACGGCTTTAACGTTCACTACGGTCAAGTTCAGCCACGCGCTGATTTAGACGTAATCATGATTGCTCCTAAAGCACCAGGCCACACTGTACGTGGTACATATGCTCAAGGCGGCGGTGTTCCCCATTTGATCGCTGTGTATCAAGACAAATCAGGTTCAGCTCGTGATGTTGCTTTGTCATATGCAACAGCTAACGGCGGCGGTCGTGCCGGCATCATCGAAACTAACTTCCGTGAAGAAACTGAAACTGACTTGTTCGGTGAGCAGGCTGTACTTTGTGGTGGCGCAGTGGAGTTGATCAAAGCAGGTTTCGAAACTTTGGTTGAAGCTGGTTACGCTCCTGAGATGGCTTACTTCGAGTGCTTGCATGAGCTCAAGTTGATTGTTGACTTGATCTACGAAGGTGGTATCGCCAACATGAACTACTCTATCTCTAATAACGCTGAGTACGGTGAGTATGTCACTGGTCCACGTGTTGTTACGGAAGATACTAAGAACGCAATGCGTCAATGCTTGAAAGATATTCAGACTGGTGAGTACGCTAAGAGCTTCATCTTGGAAAACAAAGCAGGTGCGCCTACTTTGATTTCACGTCGTCGCTTGAATGCTGAGCATGACATCGAGGTGGTTGGTGCTAAGTTACGCGCCATGATGCCTTGGATTGCAAAGAACAAATTAGTTGATCAAACAAAGAACTAAGTAAATAGTAGCTAGAAACTAATAGTAGTAACTAAAAAGGCTCAGAACAAAGATGATGTATCCGCACCCCATTATTGCGAAAGAAGGTTGGCCGTATTTGGCGTTAGTGGGGGCTGTTACTTTGCTAGTCCACTATCTTGGTGGTATTGCATGGTCATGGCCTTTGTGGATCATCTTTATATTTGTTCTGCAGTTCTTCCGCGATCCGCAGCGTATTGCTGCCATAGGTCGTGATCTGGTTTTATCTCCTGCCGATGGTCGTATCGTCGTAGTAGAAAAAGCCAACGATCCTTATGCGGGTCGTGAGGCTTTGAAGATCAGTGTTTTTATGAACGTATTTAATGTCCATTCCAACCGTAGTGCAGTCAACGGTTCGGTAAAAGAGATTCAGTATTTTCCTGGCAAGTTTGTCAATGCCGATTTAGATAAAGCCTCTACTGAGAATGAACGTAATGCTGTTGTGATTGATGCTAATGGTCAAATCGTGACTCTGGTTCAGGTTGCGGGTCTGATTGCTCGCCGTATTCTTTGTTATATCCATGTTGGCGACAGACTTAAAGCGGGTGAGCGTTATGGCTTTATTCGCTTTGGCTCCCGTGTCGATGTATATTTACCTTTAACAGCTGAGCCCTTAGTCAGCGTTGGCGATAAAGTTTTCGCTACGAACACTGCATTAGCTCGCGTACCCGGCTTAGATTAATTAAGCCGTTTTAACTAGGAATATTCTTTGCCTACATTTCGCCGTCGTGGCCGTATCGATCGCAGTCGCTTAGCGAACTCCCGTACTGATCGCACTCAGGGTGAGTGGGCAGAGGACTTGGGCGATGGAATTGATTTTGAAGTGGAAGAGTTGCACGTAGACAAGCCACGTAAACGTAGCAAAGGTATTTACTTGCTTCCCAATGCATTTACTACCGCAGCCTTATTCTGCGGTTTCTTTGCCATCGTCAATGCGATGAACCACCAGTTTGAGATAGCTGCTATTGCCATCTTTGCATCTTTAGTTTTGGATGGCATGGATGGTCGCGTTGCTCGCATGACTAATACCCAAAGTGCTTTCGGTGAACAGTACGACTCTTTGGCTGATATGGTGTCTTTTGGTGTGGCGCCAGCCTTGGTTGCTTACGAATGGGCCTTAAAAGACTTAGGTAAGTGGGGTTGGTTGGCTGCCTTTACTTACTGTGCAGGAGCAGCCTTGCGTCTGGCGCGCTTCAACGTTAATACTGGCGTGGTTGATAAGAAGTTTTTCCAGGGCTTACCTAGTCCAGCCGCTGGCTCTTTAATGGCTGGTTTTATTTGGCTAGCTGATGATAACAAGATCCCCGTGCGTGACAGCGCTATCCCTTGGATCACTTTCTTCTTGGCTGTGTATGCTGGCTTGACCATGGTATCCAATGCGCGTTTTTACAGTGGCAAGGCCTTAGATGTGCGCTACCGCGTGCCTTTTGGTGTCATGGTTCTGATGATTTTGACCTTTGTTCTGATTTCTTCGAATCCGCCTTTAACCCTGTTCGGCCTCTTTGTGGTGTATTCCATCTCGGGATATGTCATTTGGGCTTGGGAGCATCTGAGCGGCCGTCGTTTTAGCTAATTTGGAATATTTAGGTTATATTAAAACCATGTTGATGAATTCCCCCCTCTCTAACTTGCTTCTACTCGCACTAAGCTTACAGCTTGGGGCAGGTAAGGCCTGAGCTAATGAGATTAAAGTAATTCATTAGCCAAGACATACCAGCCCCAGCAAATTGCTGGGGTTTTTTGTTTTTAGGCTTAGTAATGAATAATTAGTCAGTATGAATCAGCAGTAAGCATAATTAAGCAATATTGAACCGGAGAGTAGTGATGAGCGACAAAGTAATCATTTTTGATACCACCTTACGTGATGGTGAACAATCCCCTGGCGCTTCCATGACCAAGGATGAGAAGGTTCGCATCGCTCGTCAGTTAGAGCGCCTCAAGGTTGATGTGATCGAAGCTGGATTTGCGGCGAGCTCCGAAGGTGACTTCCAGGCAATCTCTGCTGTAGCAGCAGCGGTGAAAGATTCCATTGTTTGCTCACTCGCACGCGCTAACGATAAAGATATTACTCGGGCTGCTGATGCGTTGAAGGCCGCTAATGCAAAACGAATCCATGCGTTCTTGGCAACTAGTCCATTACATATGGCCGTGAAATTGCGCATGTCTCCAGAAGAGGTGTTGGAGCAGGCTAAACGCTCCATTCGTTTTGCAAGAAACTTGGCTGAGGATGTGGAGTTCTCAGCAGAAGACGGCTATCGCTCAGAAATGGATTTCTTGTGCAGGGTGGTCGAAGGGGTTATTAATGAGGGTGCTACTACCATCAATATTCCTGATACTGTTGGCTACGCTACTCCAGAGTTGTATGGTGAATTTATCAAGACCTTGCGTACCCGAGTTCCCAACTCTGATAAAGCGGTGTGGTCAGTGCATTGCCATAATGACTTGGGTATGGCTGTTGCCAACTCCTTGGCTGGCGTGAAAATTGGGGGTGCGCGTCAAATCGAATGTACTGTTAATGGTTTGGGCGAACGTGCTGGCAATACAGCATTAGAAGAAATTGTCATGGCCTTGCGCACGCGCAAAGATTATTTTGATATGGTGTGCGGTATTGATGCGACTCAAATTGTTCCTGCATCAAAGTTGGTCTCGCAAATTACTGGCTTCGTTGTTCAGCCGAACAAGGCAGTTGTAGGAGCCAATGCATTTGCACACACTTCAGGGATTCATCAAGACGGCATTTTAAAGAACCGTGATACCTACGAGATCATGCGTGCGGAAGATGTAGGCTGGTCTGCCAATAAGATTGTGCTCGGAAAGTTGTCTGGTCGCAATGCTTTCAAACAGCGCTTACAAGAGTTAGGTATTGCGATTGAAGCTGAAGCGGATTTAAATGAAGCTTTTGTCCGCTTCAAGACGCTAGCCGATCAAAAGTCAGAAATCTTTGATGAAGATATTATTGCCATCATGTCGGATTCTGCTGCAGCCGAAGAGGGTGAATTTTATAAATTCATATCCTTGAGTCAGCATTCTGAAACGGGTGAGCGACCAAAGTCTAGAGTGACTTTCCGAGTTGGCGACAAAGAAGCGAGCTCTGAGGCTGAAGGTAATGGTCCAGTAGATGCGAGTTTGAACGCTATTGAGCAGATTGTGAAGAGCGGGGTAGAGCAATTACTCTATTCTGTTAATGCAATCACCTCAGGTACGCAATCTCAGGGTGAGGTTACTGTCAGACTTGCAAAGGGTGGGCGCGTTGTTAATGGAGTCGGCACCGATCCAGACATCATTGCAGCTTCTGCGAAAGCCTATTTGTCAGCCTTAAATAAATTGCATGATCCTAGCCAAGCTAAGCTCAATGCGCAGATGACGCCTTAAGAAATTCTTGGCGACATCTGCGGATGTCGCAATGCGCCTCTTATTTATTCAGGTCTGTACTCTTGTAGTACTTAGTGCCTTTGCCAGTGATTTCTGCGGCAAGGCCTGAGTCTGTGAGTTGATACATTAATACGCCAGGCGCCACGGTGGTGGCATCTTGGTATGCGCTACCATTGGCCTCATACTTAACAGCAGCAGTCACTTGACCACCAAATGTCCATCCAGAATTAATGAAGTCATTCATAGCGGCTTGGGTTTGAAATGCGAAAATATTTTGGAAGGATTTAATTCCAATACCAAGTCCAGCCTGTACTTCAGCCATGTTCATGTAAACAGGTTTGGCACCATCCTTTGTAATGACAACGCCGCTGCCAGTGCCGCCCCCAGCAATTAGAATCTTCATTCCAAAGTTGCTAAAGGTGGCGTAACCGACAGATTTCTCAATCACCTCTCTTGCTTTGGGTTGAGCTTGGTATAGCGCCTTCAGAGTCTCATCACTCTTTTTGAGGATATCTTGGCGTTGCTGGGCAATGGTTTTCTCGGCGGCAAATGGATTTGAAAATTGCGCAAAACTTAGCGAGGGAGATAAGGCTAATAGACTATAGGCTAATGTTTGGATGAATTTAGTTCGCATTGATTTTTCCTTCGCTGTGTTTCCGCAATTGATGAATTCCATCTTTATACTCCATCAAGCCTTCTTGTCCAATAACGATCCAATATGACACTCTTAACTCGCTGCATCTTCACCATCCTCATGCTGTCATTGCTAGGCTGTAGTAGCTTGCAGCGCAAAGCGGCAGTACCGCCCCAGCAGATGGGTCAAGCGCAAATTGCTGGCCTGACTGGTGTGCGCTATATGGTGGCCAGTCAATCTAGCATTGATCAGATGGCCGCGGATATGCAGGCAGGATTTAAGGTGAGAGATGAAAAAACCTTAAATGCGCCGGCAAACTACTTATCACTTTCAGGTGGTGGTGATGATGGTGCATATGGCGCAGGATTATTAATAGGGTGGGCTGAGCGCGGCGATCGCCCGCAATTTAACTTAGTTACTGGTATCAGTACTGGAGCATTAATTGCTCCCTTTGCCTATATGGGGAAAGAATATGACCCCGTCTTACGCGATGTTTATACAAAATATGGCCCCAAAGACATCTTCATTGAGCGCGGTTTGATCTCTGGCATTTTGAGTGATGGTTTATCAGATACTACCCCTTTGTTTCAACTGATTTCAAAATACATTGATCAAGATTTCCTGAAGAAGGTGGCACATGAGTACACCACCAAAAACCGCTGGCTTTTGATTGGGACTACTAATTTAGATGCAGGCGTACCCGTAATCTGGAACATGGGCAAGATTGCTAGTATTGGCACTCCAGAGGCTTTAGAGCTTTTTAGAAAAGTCATGCTGGCATCCGCATCAATACCGGGCGCATTTTCACCAGTCATGTTCGATTTTGAAGTTTCTGGCAAAAGCTTTCAGGAGATGCATGTCGACGGTGGAGCCATCACACAGGTATTCCTCTATCCAAGTGCCTTATCTCAACGCGCTCAAGATTTGAAACTCAAGCTACAGAAACAGCGTAATGCCTACATTATTCGCAATGCCCGCTTGGATCCTGAGTGGCGTGAGACAGAGCGGGGAACCCTGAGTATTATTCAGCGAGCGATTTCTAGCATGATTCAGACTCAGGGCATTGGGGATTTGTACCGTATTTATCACACCACCCAGCTTGATGGCGTCAGTTTCAACTTGGCTTTTATTGGGTCAGACTTCAAGTTCCCTCACAAGACCGAGTTTGATACCGCCTATATGCAGGCTCTTTTTGATTACGGCTATCAACAGGGCCTTGGCGGTAAGGAGTGGCAAAAGTACCCACCTGGCTATAAGCGGGGGTTTGATGTGGAATTGCCTAAAAAATAGGCAATTCTAGGTATTTTCATCATCATTTTCATATAAATCAAGGACTTGCCAAAATATCCACTGCTAAACCCTAAATTGAGTGCCTAGCCCTATGGCTAGGGATTTACGGTGAATCTGCTACAATTCGATGGCTTTGATTTTTAAAGCTTTTTTGTTTTATTTGATTAATAAATGCACGACACAAGTTGGGTGAAAGCTCAAGTGTTCGCAAGTAAGGAGTATGAAAATGGCAGTTGCTGATATTAAAACGGCGGAAATCGTCAAAGACAACGCGCGCAGCGCAAACGATACGGGTAGCCCTGAAGTTCAAGTTTCATTGCTAACAGCCCGCATCAATGAATTAACCCCCCATTTCAAAGCTAACGCTAAAGATCATCACAGCCGTCGTGGTTTGTTGAAGATGGTTTCACGCCGCCGCCGCCTTTTGGATTACCTCAAGGGCAAGGATTTGGGTCGCTATCGCGCATTGATCGAGAAATTAGGTCTCCGTAAGTAATTCTTATCGGTATTGCAATGCCATCTATCTTAGGGTTGTTTCGTCACCGAATCAGTCTTAAGCAGATGGCATGTTTTTTGGGCGCTTCAAGATTATTTGTGTAGGGGATCGTGTCATTCCAATGAGTTTCTGGGTTGTGAAATCCAGTGTCTCCCTGGAATGGCATCCCTTGTGATCTTCAAACGCTCCAGTGTTGTCGTGACACTGCTTTATCCCACGACAAGCGTGAAATCCATGTGGCTTTTACGTGAACAATTTGGAGAAGATCAGAATGACGATGTTTAAAAAAGCAGTAAAGACGTTTCAATGGGGCAATCATCAAGTAGTTATGGAGACAGGCGAGATTGCTCGTCAATCTGGTGGTGCTGTCATCGTTAACGTGGACGACACAGTAGTGATGGGCACAGTAGTTGCCTCTAAATCCGCTAAGCCAGGCCAGTCATTTTTCCCATTGACTGTTGATTACTTAGAGAAAACTTACGCCGCTGGAAAAATTCCTGGTGGCTTCTTCCGTCGTGAAGGCCGTCCATCCGAAGGCGAGACATTGATCTCCCGTTTGATCGATCGTCCATTACGCCCATTATTCCCTGAAGGTTTCTTGAACGAAGTTCAAGTAGTCATTCATGTGTTGTCTATCAACCCAGATGTTCCTGCTGATATTCCTGCATTGATCGCTGCATCTGCAGCCTTAGCTGTTTCAGGTATTCCATTTGCTGGTCCAGTTGGCGCAGCACGTGTTGGTTACGCTAACGGTCAATACCTCTTGAACCCAACTCGTACAGAGCAAGCTACTAGCGAAATGGATTTGATTGTTGCTGGTACACAAGCTGCTGTATTGATGGTTGAATCAGAAGCCAATCAGCTGTCTGAAGAAATCATGTTAGGTGCGGTTGTATATGGTCATGACCAAATGCAAACTGCGATTAACGCCATTAACGAATTGGTAACCGAGGCTGGCAAGCCAGAGTGGGATTGGACTGCCGCACCGAAAGATGAGCCATTTATCGCCAAGGTCACTGCATTAGCTGAAGCCCCATTACGCGAGGCTTATCAGATTCGTCAAAAAGGTGCTCGTTCAGACAAGCTCAAAGAAATCACTAAAACAGTTATAGCCAAGCTACAAGAAGAAGGTGATGTTGACGCTGTTGCCGTTAACGATATCTTGTTTGAAATCGAAGCGAAAATTGTTCGTAGCCAGATTTTGAATGGCGAGCCACGTATTGATGGTCGTGATACACGTACCGTTCGTCCGATCGAAATTCGTAATGGCGTATTACCACGCACACACGGTTCAGCATTGTTTACCCGTGGTGAGACACAAGCTCTTGTAGTGGCTACTTTAGGTACTGCACGTGATGAGCAGATCATTGATGCACTCGAAGGTGAGTACCGTGACCGCTTCATGTTCCACTACAACATGCCTCCGTTCGCCACTGGCGAAACAGGGCGTGTAGGTAGCCCTAAGCGCCGTGAAATTGGTCACGGTCGTTTAGCTAAACGTGCATTGATTCCAGTATTGCCAAGTGCAGAAGATTTTGCGTACAGCATTCGTGTGGTTTCAGAAATCACTGAGTCCAATGGCTCTTCATCCATGGCTTCCGTTTGCGGCGGCTGTTTGGCAATGATGGACGCTGGTGTTCCGGTTAAAGCGCACGTTGCTGGTGTTGCAATGGGCTTGATTTTGGATGGCAACCGTTTTGCTGTGTTGACAGACATCTTGGGTGATGAAGATCACTTGGGCGATATGGACTTTAAAGTTGCAGGTACTGCTAACGGCATTACTGCTTTGCAAATGGACATTAAAGTTCAAGGTATCACTAAAGAAATTATGCAAGTTGCATTAGCTCAAGCTAAAGAAGGTCGTTTGCATATTTTGAGCAAGATGCAAGAAGCGATGGGTTCAGTGCGTACTGAATTGTCTGCACATGCTCCACGCATGGTTTCTTTCAAGATTCATCCAGATAAGATTCGTGAAGTAATCGGTAAGGGTGGCGCAACCATTCAAGCCTTGACCAAAGAAACTGGTTGCAGCATCGACATTAAAGATGATGGCACCGTAACAATCGCCTCTACTTCTGCTGAAGGCATGGCTGAAGCCAAAGCACGTATCGAAGGCATTACTGCTGAAGCTGAAGTAGGCAAGATCTACGAAGGCCCAGTAGTGAAATTGCTTGAGTTCGGCGCTTTAGTAAATATTCTTCCAGGTAAAGACGGTCTCTTGCACATCTCAGAAATCTCTAATGAGCGTGTAAAGGAAGTTAAAGACTATTTGGCAGAAGGCCAAGTTGTGCGCGTGAAATTGTTAGCTGCTGATGAGCGTGGTCGTTTACGTTTATCTCTCAAAGCTGCGATGGCTGAAGAGGGTGGCACGATTGCTCCTTTGGCAGGTGCTGAAGCTGCTCCCACATCTGGCGAAAACGCTTAAGTAGTTCAGTTAACAAGCGGAATTCATATGCGCGTAATAGAAATCAAAGAATTTGGCGCACCAGAAATGCTGGTGTCTGCCACTCGTCCTGATCCAGTGCTTCCTGGTGCTGGGTCTGGCGAGATTTTGATTCGTGTTTTGGCTGCTGGGATTAATCGTCCAGACGTTTTGCAACGTAAAGGCCATTACCCGGTTCCAGCAGGCGCATCTGATATTCCTGGCCTCGAAGTGGCTGGTGAGATTGTTGGCGGTGACTTAGCTCACGTCGATAATCTGTTTGGGCTAAAGGTTGGCGATAAGGTGTGCGCGCTAGTGCAGGGCGGTGGTTATGCAGATTTGTGCATTGCACCCATAGCACAGTGTATGCCTTACCCAAAAGGATTTACTGATCAAGAGGCTGCCGCATTACCGGAAACGTTTTATACCGTGTGGAGCAATGTCTTCATGCGTGGCCAACTATCTGAAGGCGAAACTTTATTGGTTCAAGGTGGCTCGAGCGGTATCGGCGTAACTGCTATCTTGATTGCGAAAGCCTTAGGTCATACAGTATTTGTGACAGCTGGTACTGATGAGAAGTGCGCTGCTTGTGTAGCTTTAGGTGCTGACTTGGCGATCAACTATAAGACGCAAGACTTTGTCGAAGAAGTGAAGAAGGCAACTGACGGTAAGGGTGTCAATGTCATTCTAGATATGGTCACCGGCGCTTACGTGCAAAAAGAAATCGATTGTCTGGCTGATGACGGTCGTATTGTGATTATTGCAATTCAGGGTGGATCAAAAGCTGAAGTGAGTACGAATCAAATTTTGCGTCGTCGCTTGACCATTACGGGTTCTACATTACGCCCACGTCCAGTGTCATTTAAGAAGCAGATTACCCAGCAGTTACATGCCCATATCTGGCCTTTGCTAGATGCGGGGAAGTTAAAGCCGGTGATTTATAAAACATTCACCTTAGACCAAGCGGCTGATGCCCATCGTTTGATGGAGTCTTCTGAGCACGTTGGCAAGATTGTGTTGACCGTTTAAGTGTTGAGCTAGATTTATGCGTCCCATCACCGTTATCGGCAACTGGAAAATGAATGGCAGCTTTGCAAGTAATGCAGACTGGATCAAGACTGTTTGCCGTGGCATGGAGCAGGGAATGCCTGCGGGTCGTAAGTATGTAGTGTGTGCTCCAACACCTTATTTGTCACAGTGTGGTGATTTAATTCGTGACTGCTCTTTAGCTTTTTTAAGTTTAGGTGCTCAAGATGCGTCAGCTTATCCGGCGGGAGCTTATACCGGTGATGTTGCAGCAGCTATGCTGAAAGAGTTGAATTGTGCCTACGTCATCGTGGGGCATTCGGAGCGCCGCCAGTACCATCAGGAGACTGATGGGCAGATAGCAGAAAAAGCACTGCAGGTATTAGACAACGGCATGATTCCTGTGATCTGTGTTGGTGAGTCTGCGGATGAGCGCAACTCTGGACGTGAAGTTGAGGTTGTAAGAGGTCAAATTTCAAAGCAAGTTGCGATTTTGCAAGACCGCTTAGCCGATTGTTTGATTGCTTATGAGCCTGTTTGGGCTATTGGGACTGGTAAGGTAGCCAGCGCTCAAATAGCTCAGGATATGCACAGAGCAATTCGATTGCAGTTGGCAGAGTTTGATGAAGATGTAGCTTCCCATGTGGGAATTTTGTATGGCGGCAGTGTCAAACCTGATAATGCCGTTGAACTATTTGCAATGCCAGATATTGATGGTGGATTGATTGGGGGTGCTTCATTGAATCCTCAGGAATTCTTAGCCATTTGTCAGGCCTAGATTTTTTATTTGGAGATAAGCCATGGAATGGTTTAAGACTTTATTGATCGTTTTACAAGTTATTTCAGCTTTGGCTGTGATCTTGCTCGTATTGCTTCAGCAGGGCAAAGGCGCGGATATGGGTGCTGCTTTTGGTTCTGGATCCTCTGGGAGTCTTTTTGGCGCCAGCGGCTCGGCCAACTTCCTTTCGCACACAACTGCTATCTTTGCGGCAATCTTCTTTATTTGCACTTTAGGTATTACTTGGATCGGAAATAAAAAGGAAGCTAGCCCTGGAATTTTGTCTGGCACCATGGCTCCAGTTGCAGTTCCTGCGGCTGCACCTGTAGCCCCAGTTCAAGATCCGACCAAGCCAGCAGTTCCAAAGTAAAAAATAGGGGTTTAAGTAGCTTCTAACGCTATTTTTGAGGTAAATAAGTGGTGCAATGCAGTAGAATTGACAAGTTTTACAAGATGCCGACGTGGTGAAATTGGTAGACACGCTATCTTGAGGGGGTAGTGGCTTAGGCTGTGCGAGTTCGAGTCTCGCCGTCGGCACCAAATTGTAAAAATTGTAGGGGGTTTATGCCCTAAATCAAGGTTTTTTGTAGCGGAGTAATTGATAATTTGTAGCTTCTTAGGACTTACCAGACGAACGACTCAGGGCCATTTTGAATCTCGCTAATTACTTTCCCGTGCTGCTTTTTATCCTTGTAGGTATTGGGGTTGGATTAGTGCCCATGTTCCTCGGAAAAATTTTGGCTCCTTCGAAGCCAGATGCTGAAAAACTGTCTCCTTACGAGTGCGGTTTTGAAGCCTTCGAAGATGCGCGTATGAAATTCGACGTGCGCTACTACCTCATCGCAATCCTATTTATCTTATTTGACTTAGAAACAGCATTCCTGTTTCCATGGGGTGTGGCTCTGCGTGATATTGGTTGGTTTGGTTATGCCTCTATGGTGATTTTCCTATTGGAATTTATCGTGGGCTTTGTATATATCTGGAAAAAGGGCGCTCTCGACTGGGAGTGATCGATATGGCATTAGAAGGCGTTCTCAAAGAAGGATTTGTTACCACTACTGCGGACCAGTTAATTAATTGGACTCGTAATGGTTCTTTATGGCCAATGACATTCGGCCTTGCTTGCTGCGCTGTGGAAATGATGCACGCAGGCGCTTCCCGTTATGACTTGGATCGCTTTGGTGTGGTGTTTCGCCCATCGCCTCGTCAATCCGATTTAATGATTGTGGCCGGTACTTTATGTAACAAGATGGCTCCGGCCCTTCGCAAGGTCTACGATCAAATGCCTGAGCCACGCTGGGTGATCTCCATGGGCTCTTGTGCCAATGGTGGTGGTTATTACCATAACTCGTATTCAGTAGTGCGCGGTTGCGACCGCATTGTGCCAGTCGATATTTATGTCCCTGGTTGCCCTCCAACTGCAGAGGCCTTGATCTACGGAATTATTCAGTTGCAATCCAAGATCGCTCGCACTAGCACGATTGCGCGGAAGGCTTAAACCATGTCAGACCGTTTAGTTCAACTCGCCGCCAATCTAGAAAAAGTTTTAGGTAAGCGTGCTCAATCTATTCAAGTCGCTTTAGGTGAAGTGACTGTTGTTGTACATGCAGATACTTATTTTGAATCTGCCATGCTCTTGCGTGATGAGCCTTCATTGGCTTTTGAACAGTTAATGGATTCATGTGGAGTGGATTACCAGGACTACCGAGATGGACAGTGGGGTGGTCAGCGTTTTGCAGTAGTGACCCATCTTTTGTCTGTTGCCCATAACTGGCGTCTGCGTGTACGTGTATTCGCTCCAGAAGATGCCTATCCAGTAGTCGCCTCTCTCACACCAGTATGGGCTTCGGCTAATTGGTTTGAGCGTGAGGCATTTGACCTTTACGGTATTTTGTTTGATGGCCACGAAGACCTACGTCGTATCTTGACTGACTACGGTTTCATCGGCCATCCATTTAGAAAAGATTTCCCAATCTCTGGCAACGTAGAAATGCGTTATGACCCAGAGTTAAAGCGGGTGGTGTATCAGCCTGTCACGATCGAAGCGCGTGAAATTACCCCGCGTATCGTGCGCGAAGAGCAGTACGGAGGCCCGGTTTAAGTCATGGCACAAATTAAGAACTACACCCTCAACTTTGGTCCTCAGCATCCTGCAGCACACGGCGTACTTCGTCTCGTGTTAGAGCTAGATGGTGAAGTGATCCAGCGCGCTGATCCGCATATTGGTTTATTGCATCGTGCCACAGAAAAATTAGCAGAGACACGTACTTGGATTCAGAACGTTCCTTATATGGATCGTCTGGACTATGTATCCATGATGGCAAATGAGCATGCTTACGTGATGGCGATTGAGAAGTTGCTACAAGTAGATGTGCCTTTGCGTGCGCAGTACATCCGGGTGATGTATGACGAGTTAACGCGTTTGCTAAATCACCTCTTGTGGATTGGTTGCCATGGTTTGGACGTTGGCGCTATGGCAGTGTTCTTGTACGCCTTCCGTGATCGTGAAGATATTTTTGATATGTACGAAGCCGTCTCAGGCGCTCGTATGCATGCTGCCTACTACCGTCCAGGTGGCGTTTATCGCGACCTACCAACACAGATGGCGCAGTACTCCCAATCTAAAATTCGTAGCACATCTGCCATTAAGCGTTTGAATGAGAACCGCAGCGGTTCATTGCTTGATTTCATTGAGCAATTCTCCAATGGTTTTGATGCCAACGTCGATGAGTACTGCAATCTCTTAACGGATAACCGTATTTGGAAGCAACGCTTGGTTGGTATTGGCGTTGTGACGCCTGAGCGCGCTTTGCAACTTGGCTTTACTGGTCCTATGTTGCGTGGTTCCGGTATTGAGTGGGATTTACGTAAGAAGCAGCCTTATGAAACTTACGACAAACTCGATTTTGATATTCCGGTTGGTGTGAATGGCGACTCTTATGATCGCTATTTAGTGCGCATGGAAGAGATGCGTCAATCTAATCGCATCATTAAACAGTGTGTAGCTTGGCTCAAGGCAAATGATGGCCCTGTCATGAGTGACAACCATAAGGTATCTCCGCCAAAGCGTGTTGATATGAAAACCAATATGGAAGAGTTGATTCACCATTTCAAACTCTTTACTGAGGGTATGCATGTTCCTGATGGCGAGGCTTACTCTGCTGTTGAGCACCCAAAAGGTGAGTTTGGAATTTACTTAATTTCCGATGGTGCTAATAAGCCATACCGCATGAAGATTCGTGCACCAGGCTTTGTGCATCTTTCTGCAATGGATGAGATGTCCCGTGGTCATATGTTGGCTGATGCTGTAACCATTATTGGAACCCAAGATATCGTATTCGGGGAGATTGACCGCTAATACAGCGTGCCAAGGATGAATTCATGACAACAACTCTTCAACTATCTGACAAAACGCTCGCAGACATTGCGCGCAATATTGCTAAATACCCTCCAGAGCAAAAGCAATCTGCGGTGATGGCCGCTTTGATTGCTACCCAAACCGAAATAGGTTGGGTTTCACCAGAGGTGATTGAAACAGTTGCCCAAATTTTAGAAATGCCAACCATTGCAGTAGATGAGGTAGCTACTTTCTACAATATGTATGACACCAAGAAAATTGGTAAGTACAAGTTGGTGATCTGTACAAACTTACCTTGCCAGCTAATGCATGGCGAGACCGCAGCAAGCTATTTAAAAGAAACGCTTGGCATTGGCTACAACGAGACTACGCCCTGCGGCACATTTACCCTAAAAGAGGGTGAGTGCATGGGCGCTTGCGGTGATTCTCCAGTTCTGTTGGTGAACAACAAACGCATGTGTAGTCATATGAGTAATGAAAAGATTGATGCCTTATTAAGTGAACTCCGTGCAGAAGGGAAAGCATGACCAGCTTGCACGATAGACACATTAAGCCTTTGATTCTTGCTGGATTGAACGGTGAAAACTGGCGTTTAAAAGATTATGAGAGCCGAGGCGGCTATCAACAACTGCGTCGTATCATCAATGACAAAGTTGCACCAGATGCCATCATTGCTGAATTAAAAGCATCATCATTACGTGGTCGTGGAGGCGCAGGCTTCCCAACCGGATTGAAGTGGAGCTTTATGCCCCGTCAGTTCCCTGGCCAAAAATATTTAGTTTGTAATAGTGATGAAGGTGAACCGGGTACATTTAAAGACCGTGACATCATGCGTTACAACCCACATGCTTTGATTGAGGGCATGATTATTGGTGCCTACACCATGGGTATCTCTGTGGGTTACAACTATATCCACGGTGAAATTTGGGAAGTTTATGCTCGCTTCGAAGAGGCTCTTGAAGAAGCCCGTGCTGCCGGATATCTCGGTGACAAAATCATGGGAAGTGAATTCAACTTCCAGTTACATGCTTCTCCGGGTTGGGGTGCTTATATCTGCGGTGAAGAAACTGCACTTTTAGAGTCGCTTGAGGGCAAGAAGGGTCAACCACGCTTTAAGCCACCATTTCCTGCCAGCTTTGGTTTGTATGGCAAGCCGACCACAATTAATAACACTGAAACGTTTGCCGCTGTGCCATTCATTATGGCAATCGGTGGCCCAGCGTATTTAGAGTTGGGTAAGCCTAACAACGGTGGCACAAAGATTTTTTCTATCTCAGGCGATGTGACTTATCCAGGTAACTACGAAATTCCATTGGGCACGCCATTTGCTGAGCTGTTGAAGCTTGCTGGTGGCATGCGTGATGGCATTCCATTGAAGGCTGTCATTCCCGGTGGTTCATCAGCCCCAGTCATTCCGGGCGCAGAGATGATGACGCTTACCATGGATTACGACAGCATTGCAAAAGCAGGTTCCATGTTGGGATCTGGCGCAGTGATCGTGATGAATGAAACACGCTGTATGGTTCGCGCCTTAGAGCGCCTGTCTTACTTCTATCACGAAGAGTCTTGCGGTCAGTGCACCCCATGTCGTGAAGGTACTGGTTGGTTATGGCGCATCGTGAGTCGTATTGAGCGTGGCGAGGGTCGCCCTGAAGACTTAGATTTATTAAATGATGTAGCAGCCAATATTCAAGGTCGTACAATTTGCGCCTTGGGTGATGCAGCCGCTATGCCGGTTCGTGGCATGCTGAAGCATTACATGGATGAATTTGTGTATCACGTAGAACATAAGCGCTGCTTAGATTCTGTTAAACCTTTATAAGACATTGAGCACGGGACATCTTAAAGTGAGCATGGTTGAAATCGAATTAGATGGTAAGTTGGTAGAGGTTCCGCAAGGTTCGATGGTGATGCACGCCGCGAATAAGCTTGATACTTATATCCCGCATTTTTGCTATCACAAGAAATTATCTATTGCTGCTAACTGCCGTATGTGCCTGGTAGAAGTTGAGAAAGCACCGAAACCTTTACCAGCGTGCGCAACACCAGTCACGCAAGGCATGAAGGTATTTACGCATTCCGCTAAAGCAGTTGAAGCGCAGCGCTCAGTAATGGAGTTTTTGCTCATAAACCATCCTTTGGATTGCCCAATTTGCGATCAAGGTGGTGAGTGCCAGTTACAAGATTTAGCAGTTGGTTACGGTAAATCGAATTCACGCTACGAAGAAGAGAAGCGTGTTGTATTTCATAAGAATGTAGGGCCTCTCATATCCATGCAGGAGATGACCCGTTGTATTCACTGCACCCGCTGCGTTCGCTTTGGCCAAGAGGTTGCTGGCGTGATGGAATTGGGTATGGTCAACCGCGGTGAGCATTCTGAGATTACTACTTTTGCGGGTCAAACTATTGATTCAGAGTTATCTGGAAACATGATTGATATTTGTCCTGTAGGCGCCTTAACAAGCAAGCCATTTCGCTATGCTGCGCGTACTTGGGAATTGGGTCGCAAGCGTTCAGTAAGTCCGCACGACAGCCTTGGTGCAAATACCACTATTCAAACAAAAGCCAATAAAGTCATGCGTGTCGTTGCTTTAGAGAATGATGCAGTCAACGAATGCTGGATTAGCGACCGTGATCGCTTTGCTTACGAAGGTTTAAACAGTGCAGACCGTATAACTACACCTATGGTCAAGCAGGGTGGTCAGTGGTTAGAGACTGATTGGCAGTCTGCAATGGATTATGTTGCCCACTCACTCAAAACCATTTCTGCTGAGAGTGGTCCTGAAGCAGTTGCTGCTTTAGCGCATCCAATCTCTAGTACTGAAGAGTTGTATCTCCTCCAAAAAATGATTCGCGGTCTAGGCTCCAATCAAGTCGAGACTCGCTTGCGTCAAACTGATATCAAGGGCGCTGCTTCTGCTCCATGGTTGGGTATGCCGATTAGCAAATTAAGCGAGTTAGATCGTGTTTTAGTGATCGGTAGCTTCTTGCGTAAGGAGCAACCTTTGATTGCTGCACGTTTACGTACCGCCGCTAAACGTAGTTTGCAAGTTTCCCGTATTGATGCCGGTGGTGATGATTGGTTAATTCCTGCGACTAGTATTGCTGCTACTCCAAGCGCATGGGTAGGTACTTTGAGTGAAGTTGCATTGGTAGTGGCTAAAGCTAAATCTGTTTCCGCTCCAACAGGTACTCCTAATTTAACGGTATCTGCTACTGCGCAAAAGATTGCAGATAGCTTGCTTTCTGGTACATCCACTTCAGTATTGCTAGGCTCTGCCGCAATCGCACATCCACATGCATCTGATTTACATGTGTTGGCGCAATTCATTGCTGAGCAAACTGGTGCAACTTTAGGTTTCTTGCCAGTTGGCGGTAACGCTGTTGGTGCTAGCTTGGTAAACGCGAACGGTGCAGGGGTTGAATCCATCCTGTCTGGTGATCGTCGTGCTGTGATCTTGATGAATATTGAGCCAGATGCTGATTTACCAAATCCTGCGCAAGCGCGTGCTGCATTAGCTAAAGCCAATACGGTGATTGCTCTCAGTGCCTATAAGAGTGCCGATCTTTTAGAGGTGACTGATGTCATTCTGCCGATCTCCACATTTACAGAAACAGTATCTACTTTTGTTAATGCAGAGGCTCGCACGCAAACCATTCAGCCTGCTGTAAAACCTTTGGGCGATTCTCGTCCAGCATGGAAGGTTCTCCGTGTTCTTGGCGGCTTATTGAATTTAGATGACTTCCTCTACAACATGCCAGAAGAAGTATTGGGTGAGGCACTTGGTGAAAATTACTGTACTAAGTTGTCAAATCAATCTACGGCTGCTGGTTTAAGCAATAGCAATACGGGCTCCTTAACAGGTTTAGAGCGTGTATCTGATGTGGGTATTTATGCCGGCGATCAAATCGTACGTCGTTCATCCGCACTACAGTTAACGCGCGATGCTAAGCGTGGCAATCATGTTGGCTTGGGTCAAGACCTCTTTACTGAGTTGGGCTTGAAAGAGGGTAATGCTGTGCGAGTGACCCAAGGTGCTCAATCAGTAGACCTGCCAGTGACATTGGAAGCAAACTTAGCCCAGGGCGCTGTCAGAATTTCTGCGGGCACTATGGCTAGCGCTCAATTAGGATCGATGTTTGGTCCTGTAACTGTTAGCAAGGCATAAGGGACGAGATGGATAATTTCTTGAACCTCGTTACTACCCAAGGCGAAGCTATCTTTGGTTCGCTATGGCCGCTCGTTTGGGCTTTGGTGCGTATTGTGATCATCGTATTGCCGATGTTTGCTGCGGTTGCTTATATGACTCTATGGGAGCGTAAGCTGATTGGTTGGATGCATATCCGCCTTGGACCAAACCGTGTTGGTCCTTTGGGATTATTGCAACCGATTGCCGATGCCTTGAAACTCTTGATGAAGGAGATCATTTCTCCTACGCAAGCAAGTAAGGTTTTGTATTTCATTGCGCCAGTCATGGTGATCATGCCAGCATTTGCCGCCTGGGCTGTGATTCCCTTTCAAGCCAAAATGGTCTTGGCAGATGTCAATGCTGGATTGCTGTATGTGATGGCAATATCATCTATCGGTGTTTATGGCGTGATCCTGGCCGGTTGGTCATCTAACTCTAAGTACCCATTCCTTGGCGCCATGCGGGCTTCAGCTCAAATGATTTCTTATGAAATCGCCATGGGTTTTGCACTGGTTACTGTCTTGTTGACCTCTGGCTCTTTGAACTTAAGCGCAATTGTGGCTTCACAAGAGCAGGGCTATTTCGCTAACATTGGCTTGAACTTCCTCTCTTGGAACTGGTTGCCATTGTTACCAATGTTCGTGATTTACTTCATTTCTGGCGTTGCTGAAACTAACCGCCATCCATTTGACGTAGTTGAAGGTGAGTCTGAGATTGTTGCGGGCCATATGGTTGAGTACTCCGGTATGGCATTTGCGATGTTCTTCTTGGCTGAATACGCTAATATGATTTTGATCGCTGCTCTAGCATCCACTCTGTTCTTGGGCGGCTGGTTGCCGATTGTAGATTTACCAATCTTGCGAGATATTCCTGGTTTCTTCTGGTTGTTTGCTAAAACCTTCTTCCTCTTATCTTGCGTCATCTGGTTGCGCGCTACATTGCCGCGCTATCGCTACGACCAAATTATGCGTTTGGGTTGGAAGATCTTTATCCCCATCTCCGTATTCTGGGTCGTTGTCGTTGGCGCATGGGTTGTATCTCCATTGAATATTTGGAAATAAGTTGATCAATCATGTTTAAGAAAATTTCCCAATTCCTCGATAGCTTAATGCTCAAAGATATTTTGGTCGGTATGTCGATTACCGGTCGCTATCTTTTCAAACCCAAAATTACAATTCAATACCCTGAAGAGAAGACGCCTCAGTCTGTCCGCTTCCGTGGTTTACATGCATTACGCCGTTATGAGAATGGTGAAGAGCGTTGTATTGGTTGCAAGCTGTGTGAAGCAGTTTGTCCTGCTTACGCAATCACGATTGAAACTGCTGAGCGCGATGACGGTACACGTCGTACCAGCCGCTATGACATTGATTTGACGAAGTGTATTTTCTGCGGTTTCTGTGAAGAAGCCTGTCCAGTAGATGCTATTGTTGAAACGAATATCTTTGAGTATTTTGGCGAGAAACGTGGTGACTTGTATTTCACTAAAGACATGCTCTTGGCAGTAGGCGATAAGTATGAAAAAGATATTGCCGCTAACCGCGCAGCTGATGCGCCTTATCGTTAATCGAATCAAGTACAAGAACATATGACATTCGATACCTCTACATTATTTGCAGCATTCTTCTACGCATTTGCTGGCCTTTTGGTGATCTCAGCATTGCGAGTGATTACTGCGCGCAATCCAGTGCATGCCGCACTCTTTTTGGTGCTCGCTTTCTTCTGCGCTTCTGGCTTGTGGATGTTACTGAAGGCAGAGTTCCTTAGTTTGGCTTTAATTCTGGTTTACGTTGGCGCTGTGATGGTGCTCTTTCTCTTCGTGGTCATGATGCTGGACCTTGATATTGAGCATTTGCGTCGCGATTTCAAGAAATTCCTTCCTGTGGCTTTCTTAATGGGTGCAGTCATCGTATTAGAGCTATCGATCGTCTTGATTCGCAGTTTTATCGGTACTAGTACTCCAGTACAGCCCATGCTTGAAGAGATGGCTACTAGCAATACACAAGCTTTAGGTATGTTGATCTTCGTTGACTATGTTTATGCCTTCGAGGTTGCTGGCGTCATTCTGTTAGTGGCCATCATTGCCGCTGTCGCATTGACATTGCGTAATCGCAAGGATTCGAAAGCCCAAAATATTCATGAGCAGGTGAACGTGAACTCTGCTGATCGCATGCGTATCGTCAAGATGGATTCTGATATGGCTGCAAAGCAAGATGCCCGGGGGGAGAAGAAATGACTATTACCCTCGCTCACTACTTAGTGCTTGGTGCAATCTTGTTTGCGGCTAGCGTGATTGGTATTTTCTTAAACCGCAAGAACATCATCGTGCTTTTAATGGCAATTGAATTGATGCTCCTCTCGGTGAACATGAACTTTATAGCCTTCTCTCATTATTTGGGGGATATGGCTGGTCAAGTATTCGTATTCTTTATTTTGACTGTGGCTGCTGCTGAGGCGGCAATCGGTTTGGCAATTTTGGTTGTTCTCTTCCGTAAGGTGGACACCATCAATGCTGAAGACCTTGACCACCTAAAAGGCTAGTCATGCAATTGACCTTAACTCTTCCTGTTCTCTGCGCAATTCCGCTGGCGCCATTATTTGGCTCAGTTATTGCCGGGTTCTTTGGTACCAAATTAGGTGGCAACCGCATCGGTAATGGTGCTTGCCAGTTCGTCACCATTCTGGGTGTGATGCTTGCTTTCGTTCTGTCTTGCTTTGTACTTGTGCAAGTCATGGATGGCTTCTATTTCAATGGCACTGTGTACCGCTGGATGCAATTGGGTGAACTCAATTTGGATATTGGTTTCTTGATTGATCCACTGACAGCCACCATGATGTGTGTAGTGACCTTTGTCTCTTTGATGGTTCACATCTACACCATTGGTTATATGAAAGGTGAGGAGGGTTACAACCGCTTCTTCTCTTACATCTCACTCTTTACCTTCGCCATGTTGATGTTGGTAATGAGCAATAACCTCTTGCAACTCTTTTTCGGTTGGGAAGCAGTGGGCGTGGTTTCTTATTTACTGATTGGCTTCTACTATGAGCGTCAATCGGCTGTATTTGCCAATATGAAGGCCTTCTTGGTCAACCGCGTTGGTGACTTTGGTTTCATTCTCGGTATTGGTTTACTGTTAGCCAGCACTGGTTCCATGAACTACGACGTGATCTTTGCTCAGAACACGGCTTTGGCTGCACAAACATTGCCAGGAACTAGCTGGAATTTAGTCACTGTAGCTTGCATCTGCCTCTTCATTGGCGCGATGGGTAAATCAGCTCAATTTCCATTGCACGTTTGGCTGCCAGACTCCATGGAAGGCCCAACCCCAATTTCTGCATTGATTCACGCTGCAACCATGGTGACAGCCGGCATCTTCATGGTGTCACGTATGTCGCCTTTATTTGAGCTATCTGATGCGGCATTGAGCTTTATCTTGGTGATTGGTTCGATTACTGCACTCTTTATGGGATTCTTGGGTATCGTCCAAACCGACATCAAGCGGGTGGTAGCTTATTCAACACTGTCTCAGTTAGGTTATATGACTGTCGCCTTGGGTGTCTCTGCGTACCCAATCGCCATTTTCCATCTGATGACGCATGCATTCTTCAAGGCACTTTTATTCCTTGCTGCGGGTAGCGTGATTCTAGGTATGCATCACGAGCAAGATATGCGCAAGATGGGTGGTCTTTGGAAATACATGCCAATTACTTGCCTGATGATGTTACTGGGTAATCTGGCATTGGTCGGCACGCCATTCTTCTCGGGATTCTATTCAAAAGACTCTATCATTGAAGCGGTAGCAGCTAGCCACATACCTGGATCTGGATTTGCTTACTTCGCAGTCATGGCCAGCGTCTTTGTCACAGCGCTATATTCATTCCGTTTGTATTTCTATGTGTTTCACGGTAAAGCCCGTTGGGGACATGATGATGCTCACGCGCATGATCATCATCATGATCATGCAGAGCAGGGCGATGATCATGCGCACCATGGTTTAGCTCCCGGTCAAAAACCACATGAGTCACCCTTTGTTGTGACCTTACCGTTGATCTTGCTGGCAATTCCTTCAGTCATCATCGGTTTCTACACAATTACACCTTTGTTATTCGGTACCTATTTCGGCGATTCTATTTTTATTGATCTAGCTCGCCATCCAGTCATGAAGGAGTTAGAGGATGAATTCCACGGCCCAATCGCCATGGCAATACATTCATTCACTTCACCAGTATTGCTATTAGTTGTTCTGGGTGTGTTGACTGCAGCGATTGGTTACCTCTGGGCTCCAAAGTTGCCTGGTGTAGTTGCTCAAGCATTTGCGCCTATCAAGAAGTTGATGGATAACAAATACTATCTCGACGATCTAAACCAAGCGGTATTCGCTAAAGGTTTGTTATGGATCGGTGGCATCTTGTGGCATCGCGGTGATCAACAGGTTATTGACGGCTTCTTGGTTAACGGTAGTGCGCATGCAGTAGGGCGCTTTTCCACAGTTATTCGCCATTTGCAATCCGGTTATCTCTATCACTATGCCTTCGCAATGATTGCGGGCTTAGCGGTATTGTTGGCTTGGGTTTTATACGCTTACCTGCCTTTTGTTCGCTAGGCCTTTGTTACTTAAGTAGCCATCATGATTCTTTCTTACGCCATCTGGATTCCGATTTTCTTCGGCATCATTATTTTGTTCTACGGTTCGGAGAAGCCGACTGCCGGTGTTCGCTGGCTGGCTCTTGCAGGCTCTGTTCTTGGCTTTATTGCTACTCTGCCTTTAGTGATGCAATTTGATATTGCCAATCCTGGTATGCAATTTGTTGAGAAGATGAGTTGGATTCCGCGATACGACATTAACTACCACTTGGGTATCGATGGCATATCGGTCTGGTTTATTGTATTGACAGCATTCATCAACATCTTCGTAGTGATTGCAGCTTGGGAAGTGATTGATAAGAAGGTTTCGCAATATATGGCCTCTTTCTTAATCCTTTCTGGATTAATGATTGGGGTATTCGCTGCCCTTGATGCTTTGTTGTTTTATGTATTCTTCGAAGCAACTCTAATCCCGATGTACATCATCATTGGCGTATGGGGCGGTCATAACCGGATCTATGCGGCATTCAAGTTCTTCTTGTACACCTTGCTTGGCTCATTGCTGACCTTGATTGCCATGCTGTACCTGTACAACGTGACGAACACTTTTGATATCTTGGCTTGGCATAACGCACGCCTAGACATTGTTGAGCAAATCCTCTTGTTCTTTGCCTTCTTTATGGCTTTTGCTGTAAAGGTTCCAATGTGGCCTTTGCATACTTGGTTACCAGACGTTCACGTTGAAGCGCCTACTGGCGGATCTGTCGTGTTGGCTGCGATTATGTTGAAGCTCGGTGCTTATGGCTTCTTGCGCTTCTCATTACCAATTGCTCCAGATGCAAGTCAGTATCTTGGCCCATTCATCATCTTCTTATCCTTAGTGGCTGTGATTTACGTAGGTGCAGTGGCGCTGGTTCAGAAAGACATGAAGAAGCTAGTAGCCTACTCCTCAGTAGCGCATATGGGATTTGTGACCCTTGGCTTCTTCCTCTTCAGTCCTCTGGGTATTGAAGGCGGTATTGTGCAGATGATTTCTCACGGCTTTGTTGCTGGCGCCATGTTCCTTTCCATTGGTGTGCTGTATGACCGCATGCACACTCGTCAAATTGCGGATTACGGTGGTGTTGTACACCGCATGCCTGCCTTTACAGCGTTTGCAGTCTTAATGGCAATGGCCAACTGTGGTTTGCCTGCTACCTCTGGATTCGTGGGTGAGTTCATGGTGATTTTGGCTGCCGTGGATTACGATTTCGTGATTGGTATCTTGGCCGCGACTGCTTTGATTCTGAGCGCTGCTTATTCCTTATGGATGGTTAAGCGTGTGTTCTTCGGCGCGATTACCAATGCGCATGTTGAAGAATTAAAAGATCTCAATGTGCGCGAGTATTTCATGATGGCAGTGTTATCCATCTGCGTAATTGGTATGGGCGTTTATCCAAAACCGTTTACCGACGTCATTCATCCAGCCGTGATTAATCTGCTACAGCATGTCGCTGTCAGCAAACTCTGAGTAAAAGCTAATGCAAGCATTCGACCTATACGCCGTCCTGCCGGAACTCGTTTTACTGGTGGTCACCTGCTTTTTGCTGGTGGCGAGTGTTTATGTACCTGAGCGTCAGCCAGCCACTCCGGGTGTAGAGCAAGACATATTCCACACACCACGTGGCGTTGGTTTTGTTTACTTTTTCACCATCATCTTGTTGGTGTATTTGATCTTTGCATTTGTAGGTCGCATGGGGGATGTATCCATTGTGGCTATGAATGGCTTATTTCAGTCAGACCCTATCTCAAACCTCTTAAAAGCTTGTTCATGCGGCGCTGTATTGGTGAGCTTGGTGTATTCAAAGCAGTATCTGACTGATCGCGCATTGTTCCGTCCTGACTTCATTGTCTTGGCTTTGCTAGCCCTGTTAGGTCAGTGCGTATTAATCTCGGGTGCAAACCTGCTCACGCTCTATTTAGGTTTGGAGCTGATGGCTTTGCCAACCTATGCTTTGGTTGCGATGCGTCACAGCAGTGAGAAGAGTGTTGAAGCCGGCATCAAATACTTTATCTTGGGTGCTTTGGCGTCTGGTTTCTTGCTCTACGGTATGTCTATGTTGTATGGCGTAACTGGTTCGCTCGATTTAATTGAGATCTTCAGAACGGTAGCTGATCCACGCGTTAATCATTTGGTAATGGCCTTCGGCTTAGTGTTCATTGTTTCTGGCTTAGCCTTTAAGTTGGGGGTTGTGCCGTTTCATATGTGGGTTCCTGATGTATATCAAGGCGCACCGACAGCAGTGACTTTAATGATTGCAGCTGCACCGAAGTTAGCTGCTTTTGCTCTGCTATTTAGACTTTTAGTAAATACACTTTTGCCGCTGATGGGTGATTGGCAGCCAATGTTAGCAATCCTTGCCGTTCTATCCTTGGTAGTAGGAAACGTCACTGCTATTGCGCAAACCAATATCAAGCGGATGCTAGCTTATTCTGCGATTGCGCAGATGGGCTTTGTATTGCTGGGCATGTTATCCGTGTTTGATGATCATGCATTTAGTGCATCGATGTTCTATGCCATTACCTATGTATTAACTACCTTAGGTAGTTTCGGCCTACTCATGATCCTGTCACGCAAGGGCCACGATTGCGAAACCATTGATGACCTCAAAGGTTTAAATAAGCGCCACCCCTGGTTTGCCTTTATTGGCTTAGTCATGATGTTCTCCCTGGCCGGTATTCCGCCAACAGTGGGCTTTGCTGCCAAACTTGGCGTACTTGAAGCCTTGGTGGATGGTGAGCATACTTTCTTAGCAATTATTGCCGTGATGGCTTCCTTGATTGGTGCCTTCTACTACCTGCGAGTTGTTAAGGTGATGTACTTTGATGAACCAAAAGAAGGGCACGCTGTGACGATTTCTGGATCAGGCTTTGCTCGTGGACTATTGAGCTTGAATGGAGTATTGGTTCTAGCTTTAGGAGTTTTTCCGGCTGGGCTGATGGCCGTTTGCTTGGATGCAATGCGCCGCACCTTATTAGGCTCATAGGCCAAATTACCATTTAGCTACTGATATAGGCTCCTGATAGGAGCCTTTTTCTTTGCCGTCACCTGAATTTTGTATGATGGACGTTCAAATAATGAAAGAAGCACCATGACTGAAAAATCATTTAAAGACCTGCCAATCGGTGATGCCCATTTGAGGGAACAGCGCTTATCCGGCGAGGATATTTACAGTGGTATCTTTTTGAATATGAAGCGCGACCAAGTCAGTCTGCCAGATGGCAATCAGGCCGTACGTGAATATCTGACGCACCCTGGCGCAGTCGCTATTCTGGCGATCTTAGATGATGGCAGGGTGTTGATGGAGCGCCAATATCGCTACCCCATTGCAAAGGCCTGCATTGAGATTCCTGCGGGTAAGTTAGAAATTGGTGAAGATCGATTGCTTTGTGCTCAACGAGAGCTTGAAGAAGAGACTGGCTATTCTGCAAGTAAATGGAGCTTTATTCGTCGCATCCATCCTGTGATCTCTTACTCGACCGAGTTTATTGATATCTATCTTGCTGAAGGTTTAGTCTCCGGCAAAAGCCACTTAGATGATGAAGAGTTTTTGGATGTATTTGCCGCCCCTTTGGAGCAGTTATTAGAGTGGGTAGAGCAGGGTGAAATTACTGACGTAAAGACGACCATTGCGACCTATTGGTTGGATCGCTATCGGCGTGGTTTAGTAAGTCCTGAGCCTATCTTGGGGTAATTCAACAATCCTTTAAAATAGGGCTATTGAATTTGGAATTTTTGCCCCTATATAAGTCTTATGAAAGTTTATAACTTAGCTTGCCCCCTAAATCATCGCTTTGAGGGATGGTTTGCCTCTGAAGAGGATTGCCTTGCTCAGCAAGACAAGGGAATGCTGGCGTGTCCTATTTGCGATAGTACCGAGATTACTCGGATGCCATCGGCACCCCATATTGCTAAATCAGGATCTAGCAAAGATATCCCGACTTCGACTGAGTTGACAGTGGCTAGTTCAGCCACAACTGATCATGCTGGTGTCAGCGGCACATTGAGTGGGGATGTCCTTGCTTTGACTGGTAGCGATCATTCTCAGCTAGAGGCGCAGGTACAGGCAGCCTTTTTAAAAGGCATGCGTGATTTAATGGGTAGATCCGAAGATGTAGGAAACTCTTTTGCAGAAGAGGCTAGAAAGATTCATTACAAAGAGTCACCCGAGCGCAGCATCCGCGGCCAAACCACTCTAGACGAGGCTGAGGTCTTGCGCGACGAGGGGATTGAGGTTATGGCCATGCCCATGATACCTGCCTTCAAAAATACCTTGCAGTAGCCAGCACCTTCCTAATTCCCCTATACTTAATATGTACTCAGATTCTGGATATCACCATTAATTAGGATAGGAGAAGTACCCATGAAACGCTTTTTTCTAGCATTGTTCGCCGCTGTTCTAGCGCTCACCATTGTGGCTTGCTCTAAGTCCTCCGATACCAAAGAAATTAAGGTTGCTGTTTCTCCTGCATCCCCACCCATGTTATTTGATGACAAAGGGCAGATCGTTGGCGTTGATATGGATATTTTCCAGGGCTTTTGTCAGTCGCGCGGCTGTACTTTAAAAGTCACTCCGTATGATTGGGCTGGAATGTTGGGTGCTGTCTCTAGCGGACAGGCTGACGTAGCTTTCTCAGGAATTTCTATTACCGACAAGCGCAAAGAGGTCATGGATTTTTCTCAGCCTTACTATGACAATGCTTGGCATCTTGTGAGCATGAAGAATAAAAATATTCAGATCACTGACTTAAATCAGCTCAAGAAATATTCCATTGGCTACCCACGTGGCATGGCTTACGATGACCTGATTAAGAATGAGCTAGAGCCCAAAGGCTACTATTCATTAAGCAAGGTTAAGCTCTATCCCTCATATGCAGAAGTGATTACCGATTTGCAGAACGGTAATTTGGATCTCGCCTTTATTGAGGAGCCGGTATTCCTTAATTACGAGAATAAACTCCAGTTACCGATTCAGAGTAGCTATGTATTCAAAGGGTTTGATAAGCTAGGCTTTGCTTTTGCTAAAGGCTCTAAGCTGCGCGATGACTTTGATAAATACCTCAATGAACTGGGCCCAGAAAAAATCAAAGCCATTCTGGATAAGTGGATGAAATAAGCTCCATTCATTAATACCTCAATCAGTAGTCGAAAGCCTGCCCTGTGACCTTTCTGGATATTCTTTCCCAGTTAGGCCAGGGCATTTCTTATACGGTTCTCGTCACTTTCGTTTGCTCACTCACGGGCTTAGTGGTCGGCCTATTTTTAGCAAGCCTACGCCGCCTCGATATTTCCTGGCTAAGCCCGCTGATTGACTGCTACACCTATGTCTTTAGGGGTGTACCAGTTTTAGTCTTACTGTTTATGGTGTACTTTGGCCTACCAGGTATTGGCTTTAAGGTTCCGCCTTTGATGGCGATGGCGCTCAGCTTAGGCCTTGTGGCATCCGCTTATTTAGCAGAGGTATTTCGGGGAGCATTTAACTCGGTAGATCCTGCTGAAGTGATTGCAGCCCAAGCCATGGGAATGACCCGTACTCAGGTACTGCGATTTATTGAGTTACCGCAGATGCTACGATTTTCGGTGCCGGGCATGGTTAATGAATTCACCTCAGTGCTGAAGTATTCTCCATTTGCTTATACGGTGGGGATTCCAGAGATTACCAAGCAAGCCATGACACTTACTTCAACCACGCTCCGTGGCATAGAGGTCTACCTAGCTGTGGGCATTTTATATTTTGTAATTTACCGGATTTGCTTAGTCGGTGTTCAATTGCTGAACAAGCGTTTCCAAATTCCAGGGATGACTCCAGCATGAGCACCAGTAAGAGCGCTAGCGCTACATTATTTAAAGAGGTAATCCTGTGACATTAATTCAAGTGAGGGATTTGGTAAAAGAATTTGATGGGCAAACCGTCCTATCCAACATTAACCTCGATTTAAAAGATGGCGATGTGCGAGTCTTGATGGGCGCCTCTGGCTCTGGTAAATCTACTTTATTGCGTTGCCTTAATCGCTTAGTTGAGCCGACCTCGGGATCCATTGTTTTCAGAGGCAAGGAAGTGCTGCATCCTGACGTAGATGTACGGGAGCTGCGTAAGCAAATTGGTTTTGTGTTTCAGCAATTCGCCCTTTACAGTCATCTCACCGTATTGGATAACGTATCACTAGGCCTGCGCAAGCTACACAAGATGGGTAAGGCTGAGGCGAAAGAAAAAGCCCTCCTAGAGCTATCCCATTTTGAAATGACATCCCATCAAGACAAATATCCCTCGCAGCTTTCTGGCGGACAGAAGCAGCGGGTTGCTATTGCCCGTGCACTCGCCATGGATCCAGCTGTCTTGGTGCTCGATGAGCCTACCTCAGCACTGGATCCCGTGATGTCTAGAGATGTTGCTGATCTGATCAACCGCTTGCATAGTGAGGGGATCACGATGATCTGTGTGACCCATGACCTGAACTTGGCACGCAATATTGCAGATACGGTGATGTTCCTCGATCGTGGCGTCATTCGGGCTGATGATCGAATCGAGGTATTGAGTAAACATTCTGATCCAGATATCAAAGCCTTCTTTGGTGCTGAGGAGAAGCATTAATGGGAGGATGGCCATCCTTCGTTCGCGATCTTACGGAGCAGATGCCCTTGATTTTGACGGGGCTGGTGAAGACGCTGCAATTGGCTGGCTTGATTAGTGTTTCAGGACTGCTTTTAGGGATCGTGGTGTTTTATCTCACGCTGAGTAAAAACCAATACGTGCGTAGAGCCACCAATTCTTACATCTCCTTTTTTATCGGAATGCCGTTAATTGTTCTATTGTTCTTGATGTATTACGGCCTGCCACAGTGGGGCATTCGACTCTCTCCATTTACGGTCGCTTTCATTGGCTTTACATTCAATGTAGCAGCTTACAACGCGGCATATCTAAAGACTGCCTTCAATGGTTTGGATAAAAGTCAGTTGGAAGCGGCTAGTGCACAGGGCTTCAGTCCACTACAGATCTTTCGCTTGATTACTTTGCCACAGGTAATTCGCCTTTCTATTCCAGCGCTCACCAATCAAGTGATTGCTAATCTCAAAGACAGTTCAGTTGCTTTCTTGATCCAGTACACCGAATTCTTTGCTCGAGTGCAAGAGTTGGCCGCAACCAACTTCCAATTCTTTAAAGCTTATTTTTTGGCCGCCTTAGTCTATCTGGCTCTGGTATCGGTGATTGTGTTATTTGCTCGTGCCATCGAGAGGCGCTACCTGATTCCTGCTTAGAGTCACTACTGAATCAAAAATGAATGATAAAAAATAGCGACCCGAGGGTCGCTATTGTCATCTGCAGATACTCTCTGCGATTAATGCTTACTTCGAAGTCGGCATCACAAACTCTGCACCCTTGGCAATACTCTCGGGCCAGCGCTGCATCACGCTTTTTTGCTTGGTATAGAAACGAACACCTTCTTTACCGTAGGCATGCATATCACCAAAGAGGGATTTCTTCCAACCGCCAAAACCATGCCAAGCCATTGGAACTGGAATAGGTACGTTAATACCAACCATGCCCACTTGTACGCGGCGAGCAAATTCACGGGCAATATTACCGTCGCTCGTAAAGCAAGCTACGCCGTTACCAAACTCACAGGAGTTCACTAAATTGAGTGCTTCGGTGAAGTTTGCTACACGCATGCAAGAGAGGACTGGTCCGAAGATTTCTTCTAAATAGATCTTCATTTCAGCAGTCACGTTATCAAACAGTGTGCCACCGATAAAGAAGCCATTCTCATGCCCCGGTACTTTCAAACCGCGACCATCTACTAATAACTTTGCGCCGGAGGCAACACCGCTATCGATGTAGCCAGTAATGCGCTCTAAGGCCGCTTTAGTAACGATAGGGCCCATTTCAGCATCGAGCTCCATACCGTTCTTCACCTTCAGGGTCTTGGTACGCTCGATCAGTTTTGGCATGATTTTCTCGGCAACATCGCCAACCAGCACCGCCACTGAGATTGCCATGCAGCGCTCACCAGCAGAGCCATAGGCTGCACCAATCAAAGCATCAATCGTCTTATCGATATCAGCATCTGGCATTACTACCATGTGATTCTTAGCACCACCTAAGGCCTGGGAGCGCTTACCGAAGTGTGCGCAACGCTCATAGATGTAGTTAGCAATGGGAGTAGAGCCTACAAAGCTCACTGCCTTGACATCGGGATTCTCAATCAAGGCATCAACCGCTTCTTTATCGCCTTGCACTACGTTAAACACACCATCAGGCAAGCCAGCCTGGGTCAGCAACTTCGCCATGAACAAGGATGCGGATGGATCAGTTGGGCTAGGCTTCAGAATGAAGGTATTGCCACAGGCAATCGCCACTGGGAACATCCACATAGGGACCATGACGGGGAAGTTAAATGGCGTCACTCCAGCAACCACACCTAAAGGCTGGCGCATGACCCAGTTATCAATATCGGTAGACACTTGCTCGGTGTAATCACCCTTGAGCAGTTCTGGAATACCAGTAGCAAATTCAACAATCTCAATACCGCGAGTCACTTCGCCCTGTGCGTCGGTAAATACTTTGCCGTGTTCTGCGGTAATAATGGCAGCCAATTCATCACGGTTGGCGTTGAGTAGCTCAAGATACTTAAACATAATGCGAGCACGGCGCAATGGGGAGGTCTGGCTCCAAGTCTTAAATGCTGTCTGTGCATTTGCTACAACCTCATCAACCTCTTTGCGGCTAGCTAGGGCTACGCGTCTTGCGACAGCGCCTGTGGAGGGATTAAATACATCGGCAAAACGACCATCTTTAGGGTTGACGACTTTACCGCCAACGAAATGGCCAATATCTTCTTTTGATGTAAAAGCTTGGGGTGCGCTCATAGTGATTTACTTAATATTCTATTATCTGGTTTCGGGTTCAATAAAGATGCTTGGGCTATATTCCGCACAACTCTGTGGTCTCGTTTATTCTACTGAATCTATTTTATCGCTTTAGTTAGTTTTACGCTTTTTCGGCCCTAAAGGTAAGCAAATGAGTCTTTTATTCTCCAGTTATGTTCTAAGCTCCCCTAAGGGGCCTCTAACCTTATCAAACCGGGTGGTTGTGGCACCAATGTGCCAATACTCTGCAGTCAATGGGGAGGCTCAGGATTGGCATCTCATGCACTGGGGCAACCTCCTCAATAGTGGCGCAGGGCTTTTCATCATCGAAGCCACCGGTGTGACCCCTGAGGGCCGCATTACCCCTGTATGCCTGGGCCTGTGGGATGACCGCACAGAAGCGGCCCTGAAAGACAAGCTCACGAGAGCCCGGAGTTTAGCTCCCGCCACTCCCGTGTTTATTCAGCTGGCGCATGCTGGCCGTAAAGCCTCCAGTGCAAGCCCTTGGGCAGGCGGTCAGTTGCTCTCCAAGGAGCAGGGCGGCTGGGACATGGTTGCACCATCAGCCATTCCACAACTCAAGGATGAGCGTTTGCCACACGAGCTCACAAAAACAGAGTTGAATGAGCTCATTGCCGCATTTGTTACTGCGGCGCAGCGCTCTGAGCGGATTGGGATCGATGGCGTTGAGTTGCACGGTGCCCATGGATATCTCTTGCATCAGTTTTTGTCGCCCATCGCCAATCAACGTACAGATGAATATGGTGGTTCTTATGAAAACCGCATCCGCTTTCCATTAGAACTATTCGCGGCGGTAAGAAAAGCCTATCAAGGTGTTTTAGGCATTCGTATTTCTGCAAGCGATTGGATTGAGGGTGGTTGGACGCCCGAAGAAACAGCTGATTTTGCTGCTCGACTCAAACCCTTGGGATGTGATTTTGTTCATATCTCATCAGGAGGGATTTCTCCATTGCAAAAGATTGCGATTGGGCCAAATTACCAAGTGCCATTTGCTAAGATTGTGAAAGACAAGTCTGGTATTCCAACGATGACAGTTGGCTTGATTACCGAGCCTGAGCAAGCTGAAGATATTTTACAAAAAGGCGATGCAGATTTAATCGCTCTGGCGCGAGCATTTTTATACAAACCTCGTTGGGCTTGGGAGGCTGCTGCGGCCTTGGGTGGCATCGTGCCTTCTAATGAGCGTTACTGGCGTTGCTTACCGCGTGAAGCCCAGGCCATTTTTGGTGATGTCAAAGTAGGGCAGCGATAATTCGTGTCAAACAATAAATGAAACCCAGTTTTTGGAGATCAATATGAAATCAATCAAACTTATCTACCGTTCTTTAGCCATCATGAGCATTGCATTAGGCTCTACCCTTGTTAACGCCCAGGCATTCCCAGATCGATCCATTACTCTCGTTGTCCCAAACCCGCCTGGAGGCTTAGTAGACACCTCGGCGCGTTTATTGAGTGAGCCCTTAACTCGGGTGATTGGTCAGCCAGTGATTGTAGATAACAAGCCGGGTGCCAGCGGAAATACGGCCTATCAATATGTTGCTAAGGCCAAGCCCGATGGATATACCTTACTGATTTCTTATTCCGGATATCACGTTGGTAATCCTTCCTTGATGGACAAGTTGCCGTGGGATCCCATTAAAGATTTTTCTCCAGTTGGGCTCCTCACAGTTTCTACGAATGTGATTGCAGTACACCCTTCAGTGCCTGTGAATAACTTAAAAGAATTAATTGCTTATGCTAAGGCCAATCCTGGAAAGCTGAATTACGCCTCTCAGGGCAATGGTTCGGTATCTCATATTGGGACTGAAATCTTTAAGCAAAATACGGGTGTAGATATTGTTCATGTTCCTTACAAAGGTTCTGGTCCTGCAATCCAGGATGTATTAGCAGGTCAGGTGCAAGTATTTATTACGACACCACCTTCGGTAATGCAACACGTACAAAGTGGCAAGCTGAAGGGCTTGGCTGTTACAGGTAAAAGCCGTCACCCTGGCATGCCAAACGTACCTACTACTGCTGAAGCAGGCTTACCTACTTTCCAATTGGAATCTTGGGTAGCTTTATATGCGCCAGCAGGCACGCCAGCACCAGTCATTGCTAAGCTGACCGAGTCTGTGAAGAAAAGTCTCGCTCTGCCTGAGGTCAAAGAGCGTTCTGATGCGGCTGGTGTTGAGTTACGTTATCTCACGCCTACACAGATGGATGCCTTGTTGAAAAAAGAATTACCTTATTGGGATAAAGCAATCAAATCCGCCAATATCAAGCTTGATTAAGTGATCGATAAATGAAGCAACACTCCGTACGAGAATCTTGGCTAGAAGATGCTGTAAGACATTTGGAGCCGGTATTCTCAAAGGCGGGATATGCCATACCTCCAGTGAGAGTGTCTTGTGGCTTTCCAGCCTCTAGCAGTCCTAGAACAACCTTAGGACAATGCTGGCCGCGCGAGCGCTCTGGCGGGGGAGTGAACGAGATCTTTATTTCACCAAAGTTAGATGACCCCGTTCAATTGTTGGACACCCTAGTGCATGAGTTATGTCATGCCGTGGATGATTGCTTCAGCGGCCACGGTGAGGACTTCAAGGGCATTGCTCAGACTGTTGGTTTAGAGGGTCCCGCCAGAATGGCTCATGCGACCGAAGAGTTGATGGTGCGCCTCATGATGATTAGTCAAGAGCTTGGCCCATATCCACATCAGGCAATTGTTTTTCCGCCACCCAGGCCGAGCAATGCGAGTCGCAATAAAGCCAAATGTGGCCAGTGCGGATATGAGGTGACGCTACTAAAGAAGTGGGCTACTTATGGGGCGCCTATTTGCCCTAAAGACAATATTCGAATGCAAGAAGCGCTGATCGAGACGATCGAAAATACGACTGAGCACGATACAGAATCTGTTACAGGATCTAAACCTAAGAAGGATGAAATCCGCCGCGCTATCAGTTAATCAAATATTGATTAACTTGCGACAGCAGAAGGGCTCCACACAGGATCCTTCTTACTCTCCTTGGCAATGTCAGCCAAGATCTTTTCATGTAGCTGGCAATCTTCCTCACTCGCCGCTATGATTTTGAGCTTGGTGGGCAAAGCTTTCGCTTGTCCTGAGGCATCAGTGCCAACGGTGTAATCAATGAGGTCAATCGATAAGTCTTCTTGCCCACGCGTCATCGCTACGTAGACTTCAGCCAATAACTGAGCATCCAATAAAGCGCCGTGCAAGGTTCTATGTTGATTGCTAATCGCAAAGCGTTCGCAAAGGGCGTCAAGCGAATTACGCTTGCCCGGAAACATCTGACGGGCATCAAGTAGGGTGTCAGTAATTTTGGAAGCAAGACCTCTAAAAGCTGGACGCTTGAGCAAGGCAAATTCATTATCAAGAAAGCCTAAGTCGAACGCTGCGTTATGAATAACTACTTCAGCGCCATCAACAAACTCAATTAACTCTTCCACAATATGTGAGAACACGGGTTTGTCTGATAGGAACTCACGAGAGAGTCCATGAACTGCAAAAGCGCCAGCATCGATATCACGCTCAGGATTAATGTAGTAATGAAAGGTGCGATCAGTTAAGCGGCGGCCCACCATCTCAACACAACCAATTTCAATAATACGATCGCCTGTAGCGGGATTTAGGCCGGTCGTTTCGGTATCCAGAATCACTTGACGCATTAGGTGCCTTCTAAGACCGATGGGGGTATTTCAAGGGGCCCGTTACCCGCGTACTTATCTAGATACAGATAGATCACAGGGGTAATAATGAGCGTAACAAACTGCGAGAAGATTAGACCGCCAGCTACGCTGATTCCTAATGGTTGGCGCAGCTCAGCACCAGCACCAAGTCCAAGAGCGATAGGTAAGGCACCCATGAGCGCTGCAACAGTCGTCATCATGATGGGGCGAAAGCGCAAGATACAGGCTTCACGAATCGCTTTTTCGGGAGTCATACCTTGATTACGTTGCGCATCTAGTGCAAAGTCAATCATCAAAATTGCATTTTTCTTCACAATACCAATGAGCAGCAAGATGCCGATCGATGCAACTACAGTTAACTCAAACCCGAAGATACGCAAGGACAAAATTGCACCAATCGCTGCAGAAGGCAGGCCGGCCAAAATAGTGAGAGGGTGGATATAGCTCTCGTACAGAACGCCAAGCAAGATATAAATAACGCCTAGTGCAGCCAACAGCAAAATGACTTGACCTGATTGATTGTCTTTAAATACGGCTGCATCACCACCATAACTCGTGATGATCGAGGGTGGTAAAGCAACTGCCTTAACAAAGCCATCTATTGCTTTTGTTGCATCCCCCAAGAAAATATCTGGGGCAAGGTTAAAAGAAATTGTTACCGCTGGAATTTGACCTTGGTGGTTTACTGCAGTGGGTCCCACAGTTCTGACAAAGCTCGCCAGACTGGATAGCGGAATCAATTTATCTGTCGCTCTACCCCGAACGAAGACTTTGTTCAAGTCTGTCTCAAATTGACGATCATTCTCTGCTGTTTCCAAAATCACATAATAGGTATTGACAGGGGTATAGATGGTGGAGACCTGCCTTTCACCGAAGGAAGAGTAGAGAGCAGTACGAATATCGGCAATGGACACTCCCGCACTCGCAGCTTTTTCTCGATCAATTTCAATTTTGACATTCAAACCCTTTAATTGCGAGTCACTAGTGACATCCTTAAAAATGGGATCAGCGCGCATTTTTTGCAACAATTTCTCAGCCCATTCATTGACACCTTCAAAGCCAACGCTTTGCAGGGTAAATTGATAGCGACTCTTACTGCTTCGGCCACCAAGCTGTAAATTTTGTACCGGGCTCATATAGACCTGAATGCCAGGAATTTCTTTGAACTTGGCTCGAAGGCCCTCCATGACCTTGCTCATTTTTTGGCGCTCATCCTTGGGCTTCAGAATGATGAAGAATCTTCCGGTATTGCGACCTGAACTTTGGCCGCCACCAAGAATAGAGATTGAGGTTGCCACATTGGAGTCGCTATCAACCACTTTCGCAGCCTGATCTTGCAAAGCCATCATTGCGCTAAAGGAAGTGTCCTCAGATGCCTCAACAGTCACGCGTAATTGGCCAATGTCTTCTTCCGGAAAGAATCCTTTTGGACTGTAGACGAAGAGAGCAATCGTGATAACAAAACTGGCTAATGCCCCAAATAACACTCTCTTTCTATTTGCCAAGGCTAAATCTAAAAAGTGAACATATTTATTTAAGGTCCATTCATATACACGATCGAACTGCTTTGTGATTTCATATTCTTTTGGATGATCACCAGGTTTAGGCAAAAAGCGGCTGCATAACATGGGTACTACTGTTAATGAGACAACAGCTGACACTAGGATTGATAGTGTCACCACAACGGCAAATTCTCTAAAGAGAAGACCGATTGGGCCTGCCATGAAAAACAGTGGAATAAATACTGCCACCAGAGACAGGGAGATGGAAATGATCGTAAAGCCAACCTCTTTACTGCCTTTTAAAGCAGCTTTTAAGGGATCCATGCCTTCTTCAACATAACGCATGATGTTTTCTAATACTACGATTGCATCATCAACCACCAGGCCAACGGCAAGAGTGATACCCAACAAGGAAATGTTATTCAGGCTGTAGCCTAAAAAGTAGAAAACAAAGAATGCGCCGATCAGAGAGATCGGCAAGCTAATGGATGGAATGACGGTTGCAGACACATGCTTTAGAAATAGGAAGATTACCAAGACAACGAGTGCGATAGTGAGAAGCAGTGTGAGATTGACATCATGAATCGACTCAATAATCGAAAGTGATCGGTCATTAATCAGGGTTAACTGAATAGATTCCGGCATTTGCGCTTTGAGAGAAGGTAATAGTTTTTTAATGGAATCAACAACTTCAACCGTATTGGCATTTGGTTGACGTAGAACAGCAATCGCTATTGAGCGCTCACCTTTTGCCGAGGCAAAGGTCTTTACGTCCTCAAAACTTTCTTGTACATCAGCAACATCTTTGAGATAGATTGGATACCCATTGCGCTGGGCAACGATCAGGTTGCCAAATTCTTCAGCTGACACTAGTTGTGGATTGGCATAGATGGTGATCAGCTGGCGGGGGCCGTCAAGGGTTCCAATCGGGCTATTGGTATTGGCCTTGTTGACTGCAGCTGCCACCTCATCCATGGTGATATTGCGATTACCCAAAGCATCTGGTCTCACGCTTACTCTGACTGCATACCGCTTTGCTCCATAAACTGCTACTTGTGAAACCCCAGAAATAGTGGATAGGTTTGGAGACAGCAGGTTCTCTGCATAAGCATTCATTTCAGAGAGGCTGATTGACGGGGAGCTCATGCGCACAATTAATACGGGTGTATCGGCAGGATTAATCTTTCGATACGAAGGCGGTACCGTCATTTCAATTGGTAAACGGCGTTGGGCGCGTAAGAGGGCTGCCTGAACATCTACAGCCGCTTTATCAATATCGCGATCGCTTGTAAATTCAAGGGTGACACTTGTAGAGCCAAGTGAGTTGGTGGAGCTGATGACTTTAATGCCATCAATTGTTGAGAATTCTTTTTCAAGTGGCAGTGCAACAGCCGAGGCCATAATTTCTGGTGATGCACCAGGTAAGCTGGCCGATACCGAAATCACTGGCGTATTGAAACTAGGAAGAGCGGCTACTGGAATCTTAGTATAGGCAACAGTTCCAGCAATGACAGTTGCAATTGACAGTAATACCGTCATTACGGGACGTCTAATACATAACTCAGAAAGCGTCATTTTGGTTCAGCGGTAGTAGTTTTATCAGCGGGCGGCTTCTCTGATTTAGCAGTTTTTGCCTCACGCACTTTACTGCCGGTGCGTAGATTCTGCTTACCCTCAACCACAATCCGATCGCCAGCGCTAATTCCAGTAATGACTGAGGTACCCAAATACTCATAGGGTACTTTCACCGGCTTTGCGGTGACTTTATCGTCTTTATCAACTACATATACTAGACGCCCAGTAGGGCCGATGACAATAGCTTGGGTGGGAACGGCAATCACGTCTTTTAAGGTGTTGGCATTAAGCGAAACGCGTGCAAATTGCCCGGGGAGTATTTCTAACTTATCGTTCGGAATTTGTGCTTTGACACGAACTGCGGCAATCAACGGGTCAACTTGGTTATCGATCACCAGAACTTGACCTTCATAAGTATTTTTTCCGGTATCACCAATAGTCACTTTTACTTGTAAAGGTGCATCATCTTTTTTATTTTCTAGAATGATGGGAATATCTTTTTCTGGAATGACAAACTGAACATTAATTGGGTTAAGTTGCGTGATTGTGACCATCGAACCTACGCTCGAGGTAGCAGTAGAGCTTGTTGAAATTGTTACGACATTACTTGCTTGCACTAGAGAGCCGGGGAAGACGTTGATGATGCCTGCTCTTCCGTTAATCGGTGAGCGAATTGAGTCAAAGGAGAGTTGTACCTCGGCAGACCTAGCAGCTGCCTGAGCAGACTTTGCATTGGCAAGGGAGGTTTCTAGACCAGCCTTGGAGATGAAGTTTTTTTCTACCAGCTCCTTGGCACGTAAATATTGTTTTTGAGCGTCATCCGCTAATGCTTTTAACTTCTCATAGTTGGCGCGGTCGTTGCGATCATCGAGGGTAAAGAGGAGTTCACCTTCTTTGACTTCTTGCCCATCCTTCACGTGAATAGTCTTCACTGTATTCGTGATCATTGGGCGAATATCGACGATGCTATTGGAGATGATCGTGCCGGTAGCTTCAATAATGAGAGGTACATCCCTTTTCTCTGCTACTACGCTAGTAATTACTTGAGGACCTCCCGCCTTTTTTCCTGCAGGAAAAAAAAAGTCGTAGGTTTTGGAGCCAGCATACAAAATGATCAGCACAATCAAAATGCGCCACTTGTATTTCAGGGTAAATGCTTTAACGGTAGTGAAGTCTAATTTTTTGAGCTTATCTAGTTGTAGGTATGGAGAAGTTTTTTTCCACAGTGCACAGAGGCGGCCCAGCACCCAGTTTTTGAGCTTTGGCAGTGAAGCGACTGCTTTATCAAGGGCTAATTCAATTTTTGACACAGTCTAGGTATTTTTCTTTGTTTTATATCGGTTAGGTAGGGAGTCAGCTTTGCTGTCCTGGAACGGGATTATTCTCTCACAAGGCTCTTAAACATGGGTGGTAGTGCCCTGATCCCAATTAGGGCAGAAATTCTTCTACACCTTTGTTTGCCAATAGGTCTGCTAGCTCATTTCCAGGGTGGCCGTTGTGGCCACGAACCCAATGCCATGAGATTTGATGGTCTGGAATCAGGGCATCTAATTCTTGCCATAAATCAGCATTTTTGACGTGATCTTTGCTGGCGGTCTTCCAGCCCCTCTTTTTCCAGCCCTCCAGCCACTCAGTCACACCTTTTTGAACATACTGAGAGTCAGTCCACAGTTCTACCGAGCTAGTTTGCTTCAGGGCTCGCAGCGCATGAATTACAGCGCTAATTTCCATGCGATTGTTGGTGGTATGTTCAGCGCCACCATGGAGGTGCTTCTCATGTCCGCCTGAGCGTAGAACGGCACCCCAGCCCCCAGGACCCGGATTACCTTTGCAGGCACCATCGGTATAAATGACGATATGAGGAAGTGGTTTGGCGTGGGACATGTCGTTAATTTACTCGGTCTTGCTGGTTTGCTAACTGCTGGCGACTTTCAGCTACCGGGTTCAATTGAGTGATCGCAGGGATGCGTAGGCCTTGGACTTGTCCGATCAGGCGGATGCCTTGCTGGCGCTTAATGGCCGAAACCAGAAAAACAGCTCCAAAAATAGGCCACCAGCGGTTGCCAGCCGGCTCCATAAAGTCCATTCTGGCCATGCCTGACTCGCCACTCAAGGGGAGTTTATAGCAGCCAAAATGGCCTCTATCTAACGAGAAGTTCAGCAGTTGCAGCCAGTCTTTAATTCTAAGAAGGCCAATAAATTGACCATCCCTTGGTAAGTAGGGGGTGCCGATTAATCTGCTGAGATATTGACGCATACCCCAAAGACTGGCCGGATTGAATCCTGAAATAATCAAGCGCCCTTCAGGGCGCAGGACGCGCTCAGCCTCTCGCAGAATTTGATGAGGGTCAGCAGCAAATTCTAAGACATGTGGCATCACCAATAAATCAATGGATTCTGAAGCAAAGGGGAGCTCATTGGCATTGCCCTCAATCTGATGCCAATTAAACTGGCCGGCCTGTTTTTGCCGGTCATGGGTGTTTATTAGTAACGCGTGCAAGGGCATGCGGTTTTCTACCAAGGTATTCATTTGCGGCAAGCCAATTTGTACGGCATAAAAACCGAAGACATCAGCCACAATTTGATTAAAGCATTTTTGCTCCCATGCAAGTACATAGCGTCCAGGGGGTGATTGCAGCCACTTTTCCCACGAACTCCATGGTGGTGCGGGTATCTGAGAGGGGGCGGGTGGGGTTGGTATCATGGGTCTATGGTGAAGAATACTTTATTGCAAGTTTGGCCGATACCGGCTTTTGATGACAATTACCTCTGGTGTATCCATGATGGCGAGTCTGCTTTGATCGTGGATCCAGGTGATGCTGCCCCAGTATTGCAATATCTCGAGCAAAATCAGCTGACTCTGACTGGCATTTTAATTACCCATCACCATGCAGACCATACCGGTGGCATTGTTACCTTGCTCAATGCCCTTGGCTCAACGATTCCGGTTTATGGCCCTGCCGCGATTGATATTCCGGGTCGCACGCATGCCCTGATGGAGGGTGACAAAGTTGAAATCGCTGCACCTCGTCTTAGCCTCGAGGTTTATGAGGTACCTGGTCATACCTTGAGTCACATTGCTTACTTTGCAAACATGCAGGCCAATGTAGTTGAGCCCATGCTGTTCTGTGGGGATACCTTATTTGCATCTGGCTGTGGTCGCTTGTTTGAGGGCACCCCAACGCAGATGAGCCAATCTCTCGAGAAGTTTATCGCCTTACCCAAAAATACTCTGGTGTATTGCACCCATGAATACACCTTATCCAATATTCGCTTTGCGCTGGCGGTTGAGCCGAATAATGCCAACCTGATTACTTGGGCGGAAACCGCTAAAGCTCTGCGCGATCAACACCAACCAACATTACCAACGACCATCGGACAAGAACTACAAGTCAACCCATTCATGCGTTGTGATCAACCGGCTGTGATCGAAGCTGCTCTGGAGGTCTCTGGCGAAAAATCTCTACCTACACCTGCCCATGTACTGGCGGTGATTCGGGCGTGGAAGGATCGGTTCTGATGTTGTGGCGCTATGCAGTGATCCTCATGATTACTGTACTCTCAGGTTGTGCCAGTACAGGAGATTGGTCTTCGGATACCCCGACACGTCAGGATCCACGCGCTTCTAAAGCTAAGCGGGTCAACCTCCAAAATCAATCGGTCAGTGAGCTGTACGCACCATCGAGCAATCTTTGGATTCGGATTCGGGATGGGTTTGAGATGAAGCCCATGAATACGCCGCTGGAGATTGAGCAAGTGCGCTGGCTCAGTGCGCGTCCAGACTATGTGCATCGCTCAATGGCTCGTTCATCACGCTATCTGTTTTACATCGTGCAAGAGGTGAATGCACGCAATATGCCAACGGAGATCGCCTTGCTTCCGTTTGTCGAAAGCGCATTCGTGACCAATGCGAAGTCCAGTGCTAAGGCCATGGGCCTGTGGCAATTTATGCCTGCAACAGGTAAAGATTTTCAGCTTACCCAGAACGTCTTTAGAGATGAGCGGAGAGATGTATTGCAATCTACTGATGCGGCATTGGATTATCTGCAGCGTCTATACAAACAATTCGGTAGTTGGGATCTCGCTCTGGCTGCCTATAACTGGGGCGCAGGTAATGTTTCAAAAGCGCAGAAACGCAATCTTGCTGCAGGACTCCCTACGGATTACCTGAGTCTCAAGATGCCCAACGAGACACGAAACTATGTTCCGAAGTTAATGGCCTACCGACAAATTGTTTTAGACCCGCAGGCTTATGGCATTGTTCTACCGGATTTAGAAAACCATCCTTACTTTGTCGCTGTGGATGTTGGGTCTGATATTGATGTGGCTCTGGTAATTAAGCTGAGTGAAATTCCGGAGGACGAGTTCCATAGTCTGAATCCCTCATTCAATAAGCCGGTCATCTTGAGTAACGCTAATCAGCAAATCTTGCTACCGTTTGGACATGCTGAGGTCTTCCAGGAAAACCTCAAGAAGTACACCAAACCACTGTCTTCTTGGTCGGCGGTACAGGTGACTAAGACGGAGTCGGTTGACCAAGCCGCAAAAACGCTTGGTGTTGATGTAGATACCTTAAGAACAGTCAATAGTATCCCCAAAGGCATGAGAATTCGGGCGGGTTCAACAGTTTTAGTGCCTAAAACTCACCAGCGCCCTGGCGATATCTCAGTGGCTTTAGCCGAAAACGGCAGTCTCAATTTGGATAAGTCAGCGCCTAAAAATTGTGCAAAAGGGACTAAGTGCGTAGCGGCAAAGACTGGAAAAGGTGCTGCTAAGGGTAATTCTTCTGCGAATAAAGCTGCAACTCAGCATAAATCCGCATCGACAGGGCTTGCAAAATCTGCGAAAAATGGATCTTCGAATACAGCTAGCTCAACTCCCAAGACTTCCACTAGCAAGGGAGCTAGCAAGCTTCAGTAAGTCTAGACACTTTAATTTACTCATTTAGGTTGACCATGTCCTATAAGTCAGAACACGAACGCTCCATTAAAGACCCAGATGGATTTTGGGGAGAGCAGGCAAAACTCATTCATTGGGAAAAACCATTTAATCAAGTTCTGGATTATGCAAACCCTCCGTTTGCTAAATGGTTTGAGGGTGGATTAACCAATCTTTGCTACAACGCAGTTGATCGTCATCTCAAGGATCGTGCAAACCAAATCGCACTAGTCGCTGTTTCAACAGAAACTAATCTAGAAAAAGCATACACATTTAAAGAGCTCTACGAAGAAGTCAATCGTATTGCCGCTATTTATAAAGCAAACGGTGTTCAAAAGGGCGATCGCGTATTGATTTACATGCCGATGATTGCAGAAGCTTGTTTTGCAATGCTCGCTTGTACACGCATTGGTGCAATTCACTCCGTGGTGTTTGGTGGGTTTGCATCTCATAGCTTGGCATCGCGTATCGATGATGCAAAACCGAAAATGATTGTGACTGCAGAAGCGGGCGCGCGTGGTGGTAAAGCGGTCCCTTACAAGCCTTTACTGGATGAGGCAATCAAGCTGGCAGACTACAAGCCTGAAAAAGTCCTGATCGTCAATCGTGGCCTGACTGATTTCACCACAGTAGCCGGTCGAGATTTAGATTACGCAACTGAGCGCCAGAAACACCTCAATGATTTAGTGCCGATTGAGTGGGTGGATGCAACCCACACTTCCTATATTTTGTACACCTCTGGTACTACCGGTAAGCCTAAGGGAGTACAGCGCGACACCGGTGGTTACGCCGTCGCCTTAGCCTCCACCATGGAGCACATCTTCTGCGGTAATCCTGGCGAGACCATGTTCTGTACATCCGATATTGGTTGGGTGGTGGGCCATAGCTACATCATTTATGCGCCATTGCTAAACGGCATGGCAACGATTCTTTATGAAGGCACACCCTTACGTCCTGATGCAGGTATTTGGTGGGAGCTGGTTGAGAAGCACAAAGTCTCAGTCATGTTCTCTGCACCAACTGCAGTTCGTGTTCTCAAGAAACAAGATCCTGCCTTCTTAACTAAATATGATCTCTCGAGCTTGCGTGCTTTGTTCTTGGCAGGCGAGCCTTTGGATGAGCCAACGGCAACCTGGATTCATGATGCGATTAAGAAGCCGATCGTGGATAACTATTGGCAGACAGAAACGGGTTGGCCGATGCTGGCAATTCAGCGTGGCGTAGAAGTGATGCCACACAAGTTTGGTTCGCCAGGAGTCCCGTCATTTGGTTACAACATGAAGTTGTTGGATGACGCGACCTCGGAAGAGTTGGGTCCAGATCGGAAGGGTGTAATTGCGATTGAGGGTCCTTTGCCTCCAGGCTGTATGCAAACTGTCTGGGGTGACGATAAGCGTTTTGTAAGTACCTATTGGGAAACTATCCCCGGCAAGATGATTTACTCTACTTTTGACTGGGGCATTAAAGATAAGGACGGTTACTTCTTTATCTTAGGCCGAACTGATGACGTGATTAACGTTGCTGGTCATCGCTTAGGCACCCGTGAGATCGAAGAAAGTATTTCTAGTCATCCGAATATCTCTGAAGTCGCAGTGGTGGGTATTGAGGACAAGCTCAAGGGACAGGCAGCGATCGCCTTTGTGATTCCAAAGGATGCCTCGAACATTGCTACTCTAGAGGCAGAGTGCATGAAAACCGTGGATACCACTCTAGGTGCAATTGCTCGTCCAGGTCGGGTTTATGTAGTCACAGCCTTGCCTAAGACCCGTTCAGGCAAGATCGTGCGCCGTGCTCTTCAGGCTGTAGCTGAAGGGCGTGATCCTGGTGATATCAGCACGATGGAAGATCAAACCGTTTTAGCGCAAATTAAGACCATCATCGAGCAAAGCGCAAAGCCTTAAACCCAGCCTGGCTGTATCAAAAATAAGCCCCTTGGTCGTGCGACTCAGGGGCTTATTACCTTGCAAGCCCAATTGGCTGCGAATCCAAGGGTTTATACGCAAAACTGGTATGATTGAACGGTTCAAAACTTAATAAATTACCCTAGCGCTTAAAGACACTCACCTCCCGCACAAACAGTCCTGGGTTGGTCTTTTTGGGGTGTTGAGCGTCGGATGGAGCAGGGACTGGAGATGGTTTGTCACCCTTGCTTCCTTCTTTTCCTCCCGCCGTGTTGGCCTTAGCCGACGGCACTATATTTCCCGGTCTTAGTATTGGCGCCCCTGGCGAAACTACCGGCGAAGTTGTTTTCAATACCGCACTTACGGGCTATCAAGAGATCATCACTGATCCTAGTTACTCACGCCAAATTGTTACCTTGACTTACCCACACATCGGAAACGTTGGTGTAAACAGTCAAGACGCTGAGTCGGATCAGATTCATGCGGCTGGCTTGGTTGTGAAAGACCTCTCTAAGCGTGTCTCGAATTTCCGCTCTGAGGAAACTCTGGACAGCTATCTCACAAAAGCAGGGGTAGTAGGCATCTCTGGTATCGATACCCGCAAGCTCACTCGTATCCTGCGCGATAAAGGCGCTCAGTCCGGCGCGATTGTGGCTGGCAAGCTGGGTGATAACGTAGAGACCCTCGGCAAGAAAGCCTTAGAACTGGCTAAAGCCTTCCCGGGTATGGCTGGTTTAGATCTGGCTAAAGTGGTAACAACAAAAACCCCATACCAATGGCGTGAGGCTGAATGGGACCTGCATGGCCCTAATGACAAACCTGCCTATCGATCTTTAGATGTCACTAAGCCCAGCAAAAAAGTCGTTGCTTATGATTTTGGTGTGAAGCGTAATATTTTGCGCATGCTCACTGAGCGTGGTTGTGAGTTAACGATTGTTCCAGCACAAACTAGCGCTGCCGAAGTGTTGGCAATGAACCCAGATGGTGTGTTCTTCTCAAATGGCCCTGGAGATCCTGGCCCATGTGATTACGCGATTGCTGCTGCTAAAGAAATTATCGAAAAGGGCATTCCGACTTTCGGTATTTGTTTGGGTCACCAGATCATGGGCTTGGCTGCCGGCGCTAAAACTCTAAAAATGAAGTTTGGCCACCATGGTGCAAACCACCCTGTAAAAGATTTGGATACGGGGCGCGTAGCAATTACTTCTCAGAATCATGGCTTTGCTGTGGATGCAAAAACTTTGCCTGACAACATTCGCGTTACGCATGTGTCTTTATTTGATGGATCACTGCAAGGCCTAGCTTGGAAAGATAAGCCTGCTTTGTGTTTCCAAGGACATCCTGAGGCCTCACCAGGCCCTCACGATATCGCCTATTTATTTGATCGTTTTGTGGAGTTCATGAATGCTGCCGCTGTTGGTAATAAGGGGGGCAAATAATGCCTAAGCGTAGCGACATTAAGAGCATTCTGATTATTGGTGCTGGCCCCATAGTGATTGGTCAGGCCTGTGAGTTTGATTATTCTGGTGCGCAAGCTTGTAAAGCTCTGCGTGACGAAGGTTACAAAGTGATTTTGGTGAACAGCAATCCTGCCACCATCATGACTGATCCTGAAATGGCGGATGTGACATACATCGAGCCAATTACTTGGGAAGTAGTGGAGCGCATTATCGCCACTGAGAAACCTGATGCTATTTTGCCAACGATGGGCGGTCAAACTGCCTTGAACTGCGCGCTCGATTTACATCGCCACGGTATTCTCGAGAAATACGGTTGCGAACTGATTGGCGCTTCACCAGAGGCGATTGATAAAGCCGAGGATCGTCAAAAGTTTAAAGATGCGATGACAAAGATTGGTTTGGGTTCTGCGAAGTCTGGTATTGCGCACTCCATGGATGAAGCGCACGAAGTGCAACAACGCATTCAGAAAGAGACTGACAGTTTAGGTTTCCCAGTGGTCATTCGTCCTTCATTCACCATGGGTGGATCAGGCGGCGGTATTGCTTACAACCGTGAAGAGTTTGAAGAGATTTGTAAGCGCGGTTTAGATTTATCACCAACCCGTGAGCTCTTGATTGAAGAATCGCTCTTAGGTTGGAAAGAGTTCGAGATGGAAGTGGTGCGTGACCGCGCTGATAACTGCATCATCGTCTGCTCAATCGAAAACTTAGACCCGATGGGCGTGCATACCGGTGATTCGATCACGGTTGCTCCTGCACAAACCTTGACGGATAAAGAGTATCAAATTTTGCGTAACGCCTCGATTGCGGTCTTGCGTGAAATTGGCGTGGATACCGGTGGTTCAAATGTACAGTTCTCGATTAACCCAGTTGATGGTCGTATGATTGTCATTGAGATGAACCCCCGTGTTTCACGTTCATCTGCCTTGGCTTCAAAAGCAACGGGTTTCCCGATTGCGAAGATTGCTGCAAAGCTAGCAGTAGGCTACACCTTAGATGAGTTAAAGAATGATATTACCGGCGGTGCTACTCCAGCATCTTTTGAGCCATCAATCGATTACGTTGTAACGAAGATTCCTCGTTTTGCCTTTGAGAAATTCCCGCAAGCAGATTCTCGTTTAACTACGCAGATGAAGTCCGTCGGTGAGGTGATGGCCATTGGCCGCACATTCCAAGAGTCTTTCCAAAAAGCACTCCGCGGTTTAGAGGTGGGTGTTGATGGTCTTGATGAAGTTTCTACAGACTTAGATGACATCATTCAAGAAATCGGTGAGCCAGGCCCAGACCGTATTTGGTATTTGGCGGATGCTTTTCGTATGGGTATGGGCTTGGATGAGATTTATAACGAGACTAAGGTTGATCCTTGGTTCTTAGAGCAAATCGAAGAGCTCATCATCATGGAGACTGAGCTCAAGCAGCGTAAGCTCGATAGTTTGTCCGCATCTGAGTTGCATTTCATTAAGCAAAAAGGTTTCTCAGATCGTCGCTTAGCGAAATTATTAGGAGTAGATGCTTCTTCCGTTCGCGCAGCACGTCATCGCCTCAATGTAGTTCCAGTCTACAAGCGGGTAGATACCTGTGCTGCTGAGTTCTCTACGAACACAGCCTATCTGTACTCCACTTACGAAGCAGAGCATGGTGAGTGCGAATCTCAGCCAAGCACTAAAGACAAGATCATGGTTTTGGGCGGCGGTCCTAACCGCATCGGTCAAGGTATTGAGTTTGACTACTGCTGCGTTCATGCCGCCTTGGCAATGCGCGAAGATGGTTATGAAACCATTATGGTGAACTGCAATCCAGAAACTGTTTCCACTGACTATGACACATCTGATCGCCTGTATTTTGAGCCATTAACACTAGAAGATGTTTTAGAGATCGTGGCAATTGAAAAGCCAAAAGGCGTCATCGTTCAGTATGGCGGTCAGACTCCCTTGAAGTTGGCTTTGGATCTTGAGGCCAATGGCGTACCAATCATCGGTACATCGCCAGACATGATTGATGCTGCAGAAGACCGCGAGCGTTTTCAGAAGCTATTGCATGAGTTGAATTTGCGTCAGCCGCCTAACCGTACCGCCCGTGCAGAAGATGAAGCTCTGAAGCTTGCTGAAGAAATTGGTTACCCATTGGTGGTGCGTCCTTCCTATGTATTGGGTGGCCGCGCGATGGAAATCGTACACGATGGCCGTGATCTTGAGCGCTACATGCGTGAAGCTGTCAAAGTCTCCCATGACTCACCAGTATTACTGGATCGCTTCTTGAACGATGCGATTGAATGTGATGTGGATTGCATTAGCGATGGTCAGCAGGTATTTATCGGCGGTGTGATGGAACACATTGAGCAAGCCGGCGTTCACTCAGGTGACTCTGCTTGTTCATTGCCGCCATACTCCTTATCGGATGAGACGATTGCAGAAATCAAGCGTCAAACTGCGGCGATGGCTAAAGGTCTGAACGTAGTTGGTTTGATGAACGTGCAGTTTGCGATTCAGCACGTCGATGGTAAAGACGTCATCTATGTACTCGAGGTAAACCCGCGCGCTTCTCGTACCGTTCCATTCGTATCCAAAGCAACGGGCTTGCAGTTGGCCAAGATTGCAGCTCGCTGTATGGTGGGTCAAACTCTGAAACAGCAAGGCATTCTGAATGAAGTCAAGCCAGCTTACTACTCAGTAAAAGAGGCGGTGTTCCCATTTAACAAGTTCCCAGGTATTGATCCAATTCTCGGACCAGAGATGCGCTCTACCGGTGAGGTGATGGGCGTTGGTAAGACTTTTGGTGAAGCGCTCTTCAAATCGCAATTAGGCGCAGGAATCAAGTTACCTAAGAGTGGCACTGTGTTGTTAACCGTGAAAGATAGCGACAAGCCTAAAGCAGTTGAAGTAGCTAAGCTTTTGCATCAATTGGGATTCCCCATGGTTGCTACTAAAGGTACTGCCGCAGCGATTGAGGAGGCTGGCTTACCAGTACGCGTAGTTAACAAGGTTAAGGATGGCCGTCCACACATTGTTGACTTGATCAAGAACGGTGAGATATCCCTGGTATTTACTACGGTTGATGAGACTCGCACCGCAATTGCGGATTCACGCTCCATTCGTACTAGCGCTCAAGCTAATAATGTGACTTACTACACCACAATTAGTGCGGCACGTGCGGTGATGGACGGTTTATTAGCTTCGCAAAATGGCAACAAAGAGTCGCTCGAGGTGTATTCATTGCAAAATCTACACAAGACTCTCAATTAAATTAAGTGAGGTGAGAAACATGAACACAATCCCTATTACTAAGCGTGGCGCAGAGCTCCTCAAAGAAGAATTGCATCGCCTAAAGCATGTAGAGCGCCCATCCGTGATCAATGCCATCTCTGAAGCGCGAGCACAAGGTGATCTTTCTGAGAATGCTGAGTACGACGCTGCTAAAGAGAAGCAGGGCTTTATTGAAGGTCGCATTCAGGAGCTTGAGGGTAAGTTATCTGCAGCGCAAATCATTGATCCAGCAACTTTAGATGTGAATGGCCGGATAGTATTTGGTGCTACTGTAGATCTTGAAGACCTAGAAGACGGCACGAAGCTCACTTATCAAATCGTCGGTGACGACGAGGCCGATATTGCAGTAAATAAGATCTCCATTAGCTCTCCCATTGCTCGTGCCTTGATTAGCAAAGAAGAAGGTGACGTGGTTGCGGTTCAGGCTCCTGGCGGCAATCGCGAAGTAGAAATTCTTGCGGTTCGTTACATCTAATACAAAGCAGAGTCCATATGCAGACTTTAGAGACCCCAAAGCACCTAGTGGCTCAAAGACTCTTTATTGTGATTGCTGGTTTATGGGTAGGTAGTCTCCTCACTGTGGGCTACTTGGTTGCCCCAGCTATCTTCAGCACAATGACTGATCGACAAGCTGCCGGAATGGTTGCTGGTAGCATCTTTAAATTAGAGGCTTATCTTAGTTTGATTGTGTGTATTGGTCTGATGGTGCTAGCCAATCTCCTGGTGAATCGTGGCCTCAATCAATTCAAGATCATTCGCTGGATCTTGTTGGCAATGTTGCTGTGTGCAATCGCAGCTAGCTTTATCTTGATTCCCTGGATGAATACCTTGCGAGATGATGCTCTCCTTCAAGGCATGCCAGTCATGCTCTCTCCCTCAGCTACCTTGTTCGGAAGGCTGCATGGCGTCTCTAGCATTCTATTTATGTTGCAGAGTCTCTTGGGAGTCTTCTTGGTCTGGCGACTCACCAAGAGATAAGCTCAGGCTAAGTCATAAAAAAACGCCGACTAGCGGCGTTTTTTTATTAGAAGCTCACACATATTCGTTGCACTAAGAGCCTAATGATTTCTTCTTAGTACTACTCATTCGCACCTTACGTTTTTTGATGGGAGCAGGTGCTGCAACTGCCTTGCGGTAACCTGGTGATGACCAACCAATTTTTGATTCAGCGGCATCAGCACGCAGAACCCGTTTCTTGGGGGCAGCGCCTTTAGCCGCAGCCACTCTTTCAAAAGGGGATTTACTCGCTGCTGAGCGTCGATCTGATCTCTCAGAAGTGCTAGTACGAATACCAGCTTTCGCCACCACGCGATTGGGTTGACGCTTAGTGCGGGGCGCTTGCAATGTCTTCTTGGTTTGTTTGCTAGACCTGCTCAAATTGACGAGTGCTGCATCGACAATATCAATCGGCTTCCAGACCACCAGTAATTTTCCAATGTGCTGAACGGGTGCGGCGCCCAGTTTGTCGCAGAGCTCTTCATAAATAGCGATACGTGCTTCACGATCGTCGCCAAAAACGCGAACCTTAATTAAGCCGTGATGAGAGATCGCTGATTTAGCCTCTTTAATCACTGCAGGGGTCAGGCCATCGCCGCCAACCATGACGACTGGGCTGAGCCCATGAGCATCCGCTTTAAGAGATTTGCGTTGTGCGGGAGTAATAGTAAGTGCAGTCATGGGCATGATGATAGAGCATTAGGGCTTGTAAAACAGGGCTTTCGGGCTTATTTAAGCCAATATCAAGATGTTTCGAGTCGATTCCTTTTGCCTTGTAGACCATAAACAAGGAAAATAGACGACGAAAGTGGGTAAGTTGTGGCAAAGAATAAATTTAATAAAAGTTGGTTGCAGGATCATCTAAATGATCCGTATGTGAAGATGGCCCAAAAAGAGGGTTATCGCGCGCGAGCAGTCTATAAGCTGAGCGAAATAGATGAGCAGGACCGACTCATCAAAGCAGGTATGACGATTGTGGATCTCGGGAGTGCTCCTGGGAGCTGGTCCCAGTACGCTCGCAACCGCCTGACTGAACTTGGTAAAAATAACCCCAGCATTGAGTCTGGTAAGCCAGATGGAATCATTATTGCGATCGATATTCTGCCGATGGAGGATATTGCAGACGTTTCCTTTATTCAGGGTGATTTTCGGGAGGATGAGGGTTTAAAGGCGCTAGAGGCGTTTTTACCGGCAAATGCCGATGGAAAAGTCGATTTTGTGATGTCCGATATGGCCCCCAATTTATCCGGAGTAGGGGTGGCAGATGCCGCCCGAATGGCCTTTTTGGCTGAAATTGCCTTGGATTTTTCGGTTCAACACCTCAAGTCTGACGGGGCTCTATTGATTAAGTGCTTCAACGGCAGTGGCTATAGTCAGATTGTGGAATCCTTTAAAAAGGTCTTTAAAACAGTAGCTTCCAGAAAGCCAAAAGCCTCTAGAGCTAAGTCCTCAGAAATCTTTTTACTCGGCCGAGACCTTAAGGCACCCAAATAACCCCCAAAAAGAAGGGGTTTATAAAATAAATTAGCTCTTCGCTATTGAAAAAGCCTAGTAGTAGAATCAAATACTTAGGTATAGCAATCCGCTTTAACTCCCGGATTAATCCGGCAAAGGTCTCCTTTTGAATAGCAATATGTTGCAAAAAATTGGCGTGTGGCTCATTGTGGGTTTGGTCTTGTTTACTGTTTTTAAACAGTTCGATAAGCCTAAAGACCAGAATCAAGTCACGTATTCTCAATTCATGGACGATGCCAAAGCTGGCAAAGTTAAGCGAGTGGACGTGCAAGGTCGTACCTTGCAAGTGACTCCGAATGACGGCAATAAGTATTCCATCATCTCCCCAGGGGATATTTGGATGGTTGGCGACTTGATGAAGTTTGGTGTCCAGGTAACTGGTAAAGCAGATGATGAACCGAATATGTTGGTTTCTGCTTTGTATTACCTCGGACCTACTTTATTGATTATTGGTTTCTGGTTCTTCATGATGCGTCAGATGCAAGGTGGCGGTAAGGGTGGTGCATTCTCTTTCGGCAAATCTAAAGCGCGCTTGATTGATGAGAATAGCAACACGGTTACTTTTGCTGATGTTGCAGGTTGCGATGAAGCAAAAGAAGAAGTGTTCGAGATTGTGGACTTCCTTAAAGATCCGCAAAAGTTTCAAAAGCTAGGTGGTCGTATTCCGCATGGCATATTACTAGTCGGTCCTCCGGGTACTGGTAAGACTTTGTTGGCGCGTGCGATTGCAGGCGAAGCAAAAGTACCATTCTTCTCTATCTCTGGTTCAGATTTTGTGGAGATGTTTGTTGGTGTTGGTGCCTCTCGCGTGCGCGACATGTTTGAGAACGCCAAGAAAAATTCTCCTTGCATCATCTTCATTGATGAGATCGATGCGGTGGGTCGTCACCGTGGTGCCGGTATGGGCGGCGGCAATGATGAGCGCGAACAAACTCTCAACCAAATGTTAGTTGAGATGGATGGTTTTGAAAGCAATAGCGGTGTCATCGTGGTTGCTGCTACTAACCGCTCTGATGTATTAGATAAAGCTTTGTTGCGTCCAGGACGTTTTGACCGTCAGGTACACGTTGGCTTGCCAGACATTCGTGGTCGTGAGCAGATATTGCAAGTGCACATGCGTAAAGTTCCCATTGATCCAGATGTAGATGCAGCCGTATTAGCACGTGGCACTCCTGGTTTCTCAGGCGCAGATTTAGCCAACTTGGTTAATGAGTCTGCATTGTTTGCAGCGCGTCGTAACAAGCGTGCCGTTGATATGAAAGACTTTGAAGATGCAAAAGACAAGATCTATATGGGTCCTGAGCGCAAGTCTGCAGTAATGCGTGAAGAAGAGCGTCGCAACACGGCGTATCACGAGTCTGGGCATGCGGTAGTTGCCAAGGTCTTGCCTAAGGCAGATCCAGTCCATAAGGTCACCATCATGCCGCGCGGCATGGCTTTAGGTGTGACATGGCAGTTGCCTGAGTTTGATCGTGTGAACTTGTACAAAGATCGCATGTTGGAAGAGTTGGCTATTTTGTTTGGCGGTCGTGCTGCTGAAGAAGTGTTCTTGAACTCGATGAGTACGGGTGCCTCGAATGACTTCGAGCGTGCTACCAAAATGGCGCGTGACATGGTCACTCGCTATGGCATGAGTGATAGCTTGGGTACGATGGTCTATGTCGATACTGAGTCTGAAAGCATTTTTGGGCGCAATAGCTCAAAGACAGTTTCAGAGTTAACTCAGCAAAAGGTGGATGCAGAGATTCGTGCATTGGTGGATAGCCAGTACGCATTGGCAAGATCAATCCTGGAGCAAAACCGTGACAAGGTTGAAGCGATGGTGACTGCATTGCTTGAATGGGAAACCATTGATGCTGAGCAGATTACCGACATCATGGAAGGTCGCCCACCACGCGCTCCTAAGCCACCACCAGCAACTCAGTTTGGTAACTCTGCTGGCACGCCGGGTCCTGCTGCCGGGGCTGCCCCAGCCACTGCTTAGTAAGGTGAGTAAGCAAACTCTGCCCGCAACATGGCGTTGCGGGCGTTTTCTTTTTGACTTAAGCAAACGTCAGCGCCCACTGGTGATGGGGATTCTCAATGCTACGCCAGATTCCTTTTCTGATGGTGGCAAGTTCCAAACTCCAAGCGATGCCATTGCGCAAGCAGAGCGTATGATCGCCAACGGTGCAGACCTCATTGATATCGGTGGTGAGTCAACTCGCCCTGGTGCTGAACCCGTCTCCCTACAAGAAGAATTAGATCGCGTCCTGCCAGTGATTGAGGCTTTAAAAGATTGTGGCGTTGCTTTGTCAATTGATACCTATAAGGCCGAGACCATGCGTCAGGCACTCCATGCTGGAGTAGATTGCGTTAATGACATCTGGGCATTACGACAAGAAGGTGCAGTAGAAGTCATCATCGAGAGCGATCAGCTCAACCCAAATAAGCAGTGCGGTCTTGTTCTAATGCATATGCAGCGCGATCCACAGACTATGCAATTTGACCCCGAGTATCAGGACGTCATTGCTGAAGTTAAGGTATTTCTGCAAGAGCGTGCAGCTCTACTGGAGAGTCAGGGTGTTGCCAATAATAGAATTGCGATTGACCCTGGCTTTGGCTTTGGTAAAAGCCTAGAGCACAACCTTAAGATGTTGGCCGATTTTGATCAATTCTCGCAATTGGGTTACTCGGTACTGGCGGGAATGTCTCGTAAATCCATGCTGGGTAAATTAACGGGTCGCGATACCACTGACCGAGTAGCGCCTAGTGTGGCAGCCGCCATTCTGGCTGCAGATCGAGGGGCTCGTATCATCCGTGTCCATGACGTTCAGGAGACAGTCGACTCCTTGAAGCTCTGGGAAGCTATTCAGGAATAAGCTGACTGGACGTATATCTACAAGTTTTATAATCAAGCCCATGAAAAAACAATATTTTGGCACTGATGGCATCCGCGGTGAAGTAGGGCAGTTTCCGATTGTTCCGGAGTTCATCACGCGCCTTGGCTATGCTGCGGGCATAGTGTTGAGTAGCCAGGCAAAGCCTGGAGAGCGTTGCAAGATTTTGATTGGTAAAGATACCCGTGTATCAGGTTACTTATTAGAGGCTGCTTTAGAGGCGGGTTTTGCTGCTGCTGGTGTTGATGTCATGTTATGCGGCCCAATGCCAACTCCCGGGGTAGCTTACCTTACTAAAGCATTGCGTTTATCCGCGGGCGTAGTTATCTCCGCTTCACACAATCCCTATCAAGATAACGGTATTAAATTCTTCTCCGCAGAAGGTGGCAAGTTAAGCGATGAGTTTGAATTGGCTATTGAGGCTGAGCTCGCTAAACCGATGGGTTGTGTCAGCTCGAAAGAATTAGGTAAAGCATTTCGTATTGATGATGCTACTGGTCGTTACATTGAGTTCTGTAAATCGACTTTTCCTGGAGAACTCAATCTTAAGGGAATGAAGTTAGTTGTGGATTGCGCACATGGCGCTGCATACCATATCGCTCCTCATGTCTTTCATGAGCTTGGTGCTGAAGTTATTTCGATTGGAGTAAATCCGGATGGTCGCAATATTAATGATGGTTTTGGCGCAACAGCCCCAGCTGCATTAATTGCCAAGGTTAAAGAAGCCAAAGCAGATCTCGGCATTGCTTTAGATGGCGATGCCGATCGTTTGCAAATGGTCGATGCTTCTGGCCGATTGTTTAATGGCGATGAACTTTTATATGTTCTGGCAAAAGACCGGATTGATCGCGGCCAAGCAATTGGTGGGGTAGTTGGCACCTTGATGACGAACCTTGCTGTTGAAAATGCCATCAAAAGCTTGGGAATCGGATTTGAGCGCGCTAACGTAGGCGATCGTTATGTCTTGGAGTTACTCAAACAAAAAGGCTGGATTATTGGTGGTGAAGGATCGGGGCATCTACTCTGCTTAGATCAACACTCAACCGGTGATGGGACTATTGCCGCATTGCAGGTACTGGCAGCGATGAGTCAGGCCGAGAAAAGCTTAGCTCAGCTCCTAGATTCCGTAAAGCTCTTCCCGCAAGTACTTCTCAATATCAAATTCAAGTCCGGTTATGACTGGAAGTCCGATCAGACCCTCAAATCCCAGATAAGCCTGGTGGAGAACGATCTCAAGGGTACGGGTAGGGTGCTGATCCGCGCCTCAGGCACGGAACCCGTCCTGCGTGTCATGGTGGAGGCTCAAGACAGTAATGTGGCTATGAGTGCAGCTAAGAGTATTGCCGATCTAGTACCAAAATCATAAGTCATTGAATTAATTGGATTAATTTCAATAAAAACGCTTGTCACAAAAGAGTCATACATACATCGTATCGTCCTTCTATCGCAATGTTGCGTAATTTATCTGAGGAACGATTCACATGAACTCATTTTTGAAAAAAGCGTTAGTAATTAGCGCAATTTCATTTGCTCCGGTTGCATTTGCAGCTGATATGACTGGTGCTGGCGCAACATTCCCATACCCAATTTACGCTAAATGGGCCGAAGCCTACAAAGCCAAAACTGGCTCCAACCTGAACTATCAATCTATTGGATCTTCAGGCGGTATCAAGCAAATCAAAGCAAAGACTGTTGATTTCGGTGCAACTGATAATCCTGTGAAGTTTGAAGATTTAGAAAAAGATGGCATGGTTCAGTTTCCGGCCATTATTGGTGGTGTAGTGCCAGTTATGAACGTCGATGGTGTTAAGCCAGGCGAGCTCAAACTAGACGGCCCAACTTTGGCCGATATTTTCCAAGGTGTTATTTCTGATTGGGGTGATAAGCGTATTGCCATCATGAACCCTGGTGTAAAGATTCCTTCTGGTCCAATTACCGTTGTGCACCGTGCTGACGGTTCTGGTACGACTGCTATCTTTACTGACTACTTAGCCAAAGCTAGCACCCTCTGGAAAGATGCGGTTGGTGCAGGCGCTGCTGTTAAATGGCCTGCTGCTTCATCAGTTGGCGGCAAGGGCAACGAAGGCGTGGCTGCAAACGTTTCTCGCGTTAAGAACTCAGTTGGTTATGTTGAGTATGCTTACGCTAAGAAAAACAAAATGACTTACATCTCTTTGAAGAATAAAGATGGTAACTACGTGGCTCCAGATGATTTAACATTCGCTGCTGCCGCTGCGGGTACAGATTGGTCCAAGATTCCAGGTATGGGTACTTTCATTACCAATGCTGCTGGCGCTAAATCATGGCCTATCACTGGCGCATCTTTTATCTTGCTTTACAAAAACCCAGAGAACAAGGCAAATGCTGCCGAAGTAATTAAGTTCTTTGACTTTGCATTTAAAGATGGCAAGAAAATGGCAGAAGAGTTGGACTACGTTCCAATGCCTGACGTTACAACCGATTTCATCCGTAAGAATGTATTTTCCAAGGTAGTAACTAAGTAAGGTTGGATGATTAAGATTTCTTAATCATTACTGAATAACAGCTCCACCAAAAGTGGGGCTGTTTCAATATTTAAATAAGCGTAATTTATGATTGAATCGACCCAGTCTCACGCAGCTCCGACGTCCCAGGCGCTTCGCATTGCTAAGTTACAGCGTATTCAAGACTTTCTGTTTCATGCAGTTACCCAATTTTTTGCTTTATCAGTGTTGATTGCTCTGATCGGCATCATCATTTCACTCATCATTAACGCGTGGCCAGCACTTGATAAATTTGGTATTAGCTTCTTCTTCACCAAAGAGTGGGATATCGTTAATGGCGAGTTTGGTGGATTAATCGCCATCTATGGCACCATCGTTACTTCTTTGATCGCTTTGCTTATTGCAGTACCTTTAAGTTTTGGTATTGCAGTATTTCTAACGGAGTTATGCCCAAGTTCCCTACGCAGGCCTTTAGGTACTGCAGTTGAATTACTTGCTGCGGTTCCTTCCATCATCTACGGTATGTTTGGCCTCTTCATCTTTGCCCCCTTGTTTGCTGATTACATCCAGCCTGCATTAGCTGCCACTTTGGGTCAAATTCCTGGTCTTGGGATTCTATTTTCTGGCGCATTTAATGGTATCGGCATTCTTTGTGCTGGACTCATTTTGGCGATGATGATTCTGCCTTTTATTGCCTCAGTAATGCGTGATGTATTTGAAATTGTTCCCCCAGTTTTAAAAGAGTCTGCCTATGGTATTGGCTGCACTACTTGGGAAGTAGTTAAAAACGTCGTTCTGCCTTACACCAAAGCAGGTGTTATTGGCGGGATCATGCTGGGATTAGGCAGGGCACTTGGCGAGACTATGGCTGTGACCTTTGTGATTGGTAATGCCCACCGTCTATCTCCATCATTATTTGCTCCGGGCAACTCAATTGCTTCCACATTGGCAAATGAGTTCGGCGAAGCTGAATTAGGACCTCATTACTCCTCTTTGTTTGCTCTAGGTCTTGCGCTATTTATGATCACATTTATTGTTCTCGCTATTGCAAAGTGGATGCTCCTAAATATGGAGAAGAAACAGGGATTGAAAACATGAACGGCCTCTCAAATATTGATCCTGCGATTTTTGCTAAGCGCAAGCGTGCCAATAAAATTGGCCTAGTGTTATCTACTAGTGCCATGGTTTTGGGAATGGCATTTCTCTTGTGGATTTTGAGCATCCTTTTCATCAAGGGATTTTCTTCAATCAACCTTGATGTGTTCACGCAAAGTACTCCCGCGCCTGGATCTGAGGGCGGTGGTTTGGCGAACGCGATTCTTGGAAGTCTAATGATTGTTGCCAGTTGTACTTTGATTAGTACCCCAATCGGTGTTCTTGCTGGTTTATATCTTTCCGAATACGGCGACAGAAGTAAAGTAGCCTCGATAACTCGCTTTGTTACCGACATCATGCTATCAGCTCCATCTATTGTGATTGGTTTGTTTGTTTATGCAATCGTAGTGGCGCAAGTCCGTCACTTTTCGGGCTGGGCCGGTACGATTGCCTTGGCCTTGATTGCTATTCCAGTAGTGGTGCGCACTACAGAGAATATGTTGCGCTTAGTTCCAGGTAGCTTACGAGAGGCAGCCTATGCCTTAGGTACTCCGAAGTGGAAAGTGGCTTTCATGATTACGCTACGGGCCGCTCAAAGTGGCGTCATTACCGGCATCTTGTTGGCACTCGCTCGCGTCAGTGGCGAAACAGCGCCTCTGCTGTTTACTGCCTTGAATAATCAATTCTTTACAACCAATATGAATGCACCGATGGCGAACTTGCCAGTGGTTATTTTCCAGTTTGCAATGAGCCCATATGACAACTGGGTTGATCTCGCCTGGGCAGCTGCTTTGTTAATTACATTTGCAGTGCTGGGATTAAACATTCTTGCGCGTGTTGTCTTCCGTGAAAAAGTGCAAAGTTAATGGCTAATATGAAAACAATGTTTGACTTAAATACAATCGATAGTCAAGGAAACAGAATGAACGACAATACCAATATGCCAGCAGCCAAAGAGGTTAAAAATGCGCTTGAAGTGCGCAATTTAAATTTCTTTTACGGTTCTTTTCAGGGTCTCAAGGACATCAATTTAAATATTGAAGAGGGCAAAGTGACTGCCTTCATCGGCCCTTCAGGTTGCGGTAAATCTACTTTGCTCCGAACTTTAAACCGTATGTATGACCTTTATCCTGGTCAACGTGCTGAGGGTGAAATTAACTTCTACGGCCAGAATACTTTAGAGCCTGGGCAGGACCTCAATTTACTGCGCTCAAGAATTGGTATGGTTTTTCAAAAGCCAACCCCATTCCCAATGTCCATCTATGAAAATATCGCATTCGGTGTACGTCTTTATGAGAAGCTTTCACGTTCCGAAATGGATGAGCGTGTAGAGTGGGCCTTGAATAAGGCTGCATTGTGGAATGAAGCCAAGGACAAATTAAACCAAAGCGGCTTATCTCTCTCTGGTGGTCAGCAGCAACGTTTATGTATTGCTCGTGGCGTGGCCGTTAAACCTTCCGTAATTTTGCTAGATGAGCCTACCTCTGCTTTAGATCCCATCTCTACAGGTAAGATTGAAGAGTTAATTAATGAACTGAAGCATGAGTACACGATTGCGATTGTTACTCATAATATGCAGCAAGCCGCTCGTGTATCGGATTACACTGCCTATATGTACCTAGGAAGCTTAATTGAGTTCGGTAAGACTGATGAAATCTTCATCAAGCCTAAGCGTAAAGAAACAGAAGATTACATTACCGGCCGTTTTGGTTAATTGGAGAAATATATGCCAGATAGACACCTTTCGTCACAATTTGACGCAGATTTAAATTCACTTTCTAGCCGTTTGTTGGAAATGGGTGGACTTGTTGAGTCTCAGATTTCAACGGCAATGCGCGCTTTTACCCAAATGGATATTGATACCTGCAATGTGGTCATCCAGAACGAAAAGCTCGTGAATGATCTTGAGATCCAGATTGACTTAGCCTGTACAGAATTAATTGCTCGTCGTCAGCCTACCGCACGAGATCTCCGTCTTGTCATGGCTGTTTCAAAAGCGATTACGAATCTTGAGCGTGCCGGCGATGAAGCTGAGCGTGTTGCCAAGAGAACGAAGCGCCTAATTGAAGCTGGGGCTACACACAATATTAACGTTGCTGAAATTCGCTTATCCGGACAGATGGCTATTTCTCTCCTGCGCCGTAGCTTGGATGCTTTCGCAAGGTTAGACACCGTTGCTGCTGCAGAAGTAGTTCAAGAAGATCGCCAAATTGATGAAGAATTCAGAGGTTTTGTTCGTAAGCTAATTTCATACATGATGGAAGATCCACATACGATTTCAACAGGCCTGGATATGTTGACCATTGCCAAGGCGATTGAGCGTATTGGTGACCATGCAAAGAATATTGCTGAATTCGTCATTTATATCGCCAAGGGCTCTGATGTGCGCCATATCCCTCATGAGGATTTGGTCCGCGAGGCAAATAAACCGTAACTAATCAAAGCGGAATTTCAGATGACTCACCGAATATTGATTGTTGAGGATGAGCCTTCGATTGCTGAACTGATTGCAATCAACTTGACTCATGCGGGCTACGAGGTTGAGAGAGCCCTCCAAACTGATCTTGCTATGAATATCATGAGAGATAAGCTTCCCTCTCTTCTTATTTTGGACTGGATGCTCCCTGGAAAGTCGGGCGTTCAGTTTGCTAAAGAGCTACGCTCTAATGAGCGTACCCGTTCCTTGCCTATTTTGATGTTGACAGCCAAGAGCGATGAGTCCGATAAGGTCCTTGGCTTAGACTCCGGTGCCGATGACTATGTCACTAAGCCGTTTTCACCCAAAGAGCTAGTCGCGCGTGTAAAGGCGCTTTTACGCCGCCAGACTCCAATAGAAGACTCTGGACCTTTGGCCGTGGGCCCATTAAGAATGGATCCACTCTCTCATCGTGTGACAGCTGTATGGCCTAATATGGACCCTCAATCCATCCCCTTGGGGCCTACCGAATATCGCCTATTGCAGTTCTTGATGGCCAACCCTGAAAGAGTGCACTCTCGGGCAAATTTACTCGATAAGGTCTGGGGAAATGAGGTCTATATCGAGGAGCGGACGGTCGATGTTCACATCAAGAGGTTAAGGGCAGCTCTAGCCCCTACGGACTCTGATCGCTACATAGAGACGGTTCGTGGAAGCGGTTATCGAATTACCAAGATGCCCACCCAGACCTAATTAGAATCGAGTCCTAACTGGGTTTTTGGATCCAATAGAGCGGATGCTCTAAGATTGTCGAATGTTATCCGTTATTTCTCGCTTTATTGTTCTGATTTGCCTCGCTTTTCTTGCGGCATACATAGCATCCTCCAATTTGGGCCCCTTTTTAGGGGTTGCGGCGGCAATAGCTGTGCTCGCAGTGCCATTGATTTATTCCTACATCAATTTAGCCCGTTTAAGAAAATTTACCTTATCTGATTCTGTTGAATCCATGCCTTTGCCAAGCGGCTATTGGGAAGAGATTTTTTTTCGCCTTCAGCGTTTAGTCCGCAATCTCAAGCAACAAATACTATCTATTGAAAAACAGCACAATCGTTTTATTGAGGCTTTTCAGGCTTCTCCTAATGGCATTGTGATGCTGGATAGTGAAGATCATATTGAGTGGTGCAATGGCATTGCTGAGCGTTTCTTTGGCTTGAGTTTCAAGCGTGATGCGCTTCAGAAGATCAATTTTCTGATTCGACGCCCAGAATTTATTCAGTATTTATTTAAGAGGGCATTTGAGGATCCATTGTTGATGGAGCGAATGGGCCCAAACTCTAATCTGAGTTTGATGTTACAAATTTTCCCATTCGGTGATCAACGACATCTTTTGCTTGTGCAGGACGTAACTGATCTTCAGAAGGCGGATGCAATGCGACGTGATTTCGTAGCAAACGTTTCGCATGAAATGAGAACGCCAATTACTGTTTTGATGGGTTTTTTAGAGACTATGCAGTCGCTTGACTTAGATAGATCCCAGCAAAGTCAATATTTTGAAATGATGATGTCTCAGGCTCAGCGAATGAAGAGTTTGGTGGAAGACTTATTGACTCTGGCTAATCTAGAGGCAAACACCTTGCCTGCCCCAACACAAGTAATCAGCATTACTACTCTGATGGCACTTTTAAAGAATGATGCAGAGGCACTTTCTCAAGGTCATCACACTCTTAGCTTTGAGATCTCAAATCCAAATAACTTGATGGGGGAGGAGCGAGAGATTCTTTCTGCCTTTGGCAATCTAGTCTCCAATGCTATTCGTTACACGCCAGACGCCGCTTCAATTCAGGTGCGATGGAGCATAAATGAACGTGGTGAAGGCGAATTTTCAGTTGTTGACACGGGGCCTGGCATTGCATCAGAGCATCTATCGAGACTGACCGAGCGCTTTTATCGCGTGGATAGAAGTCGATCGAGGGATACTGGAGGTACTGGTTTGGGCTTAGCAATTGTGAAGCATATTGCAAACCGCCATCAAGCCCAACTTATTATTACTAGTACGCCCGGACAGGGCAGCACTTTTACTCTTCGTTTTCCTAAGGAGCGTATTTCAGCTTAAAGGCATTTATATTGCTTAGTCCTTCTTGTCTTTCTTATCCTTCTTGTCTTTCTTTTCTTTTTTCTTCTTAGACTCTTTAGGTAGCTTATCTAACTTACCGTTGGCATACAGGCACCACACCTTAATTTCCTCAAGCAACTCAGTTAAGTCTTCATAAGATAGATTTTTAAAGTCTTGTAGGCCAATAGCGCCAGACTCTTGTAGCTGCTTTACAGCGTCTTCATATTTATAATCGCTCATGGGTATCCGGGTAAAAGTAATAAGAACGCACAAATGCTAGCAAAGTAATATGACAAATCTGCTTTTTTCGTATCCGGAAGGGCATTTAATCTGGATCGGAGGAAATTTCGGATTGATGTTTAATGCCGATAATCCGCGCTAAAAGCCTTTCTAGCGGACCTCCCATTACTAGGGCGAGCAGGATTGCGGCAAGCGATAGTCCGCCCAAAGCTAGCTCACCAGCCCCAAATGCTGCCGATACCAGGGCGCAGGACCAGATACTGGCTGAGGTTGTAAGCCCGCGAACCCTTTGAGAGCTTTGCTCTCGAATAATCACGCCGGCACCTAAAAATCCTAAACCTGTTATCAGCCCCTGCAATACATGACTCAGTGCCTGAGCATCAATTTGACCTAGGTGTCCAATAGACATCACAGCGGTTGCAGATCCTATGGAGACAAGCGAATGGGTTCTAATGCCAGCAGATTTATGATGAATCCATCGATTAAGACCCAAAATGGTGCCTGCTAACAGCGCCAATAGAAGTCGCAATGCCATTTCACCATAAAGGCCCCAAAGTTCCATATTTTTAAGTAATCCCGCAGTTGAGTATTAAATGATTTTTTGACTTTAAGGTCAATGTATACGGCAGCACTATCCCAATGCAGACGGATTCTTTGATACCTGGCAGATCCTCTATATCTATCCCCATAATGCCGCTTAGTAGTGTCATAAGCAAGAAGATCATGGCCATTGCTGATCAGTCTTGTGGATTTCTTGCGTTGTATTCACCTTGGAATTGCAATCAATCTGAAATATTTCCCTCTTAAGATAAGAGCTTATTATTTATTAGGGAATATCATGAATAATCATAGCGATATCAACTTATCAACCATATTTCGGCGCAATCTCGATACGCATGCGCAAGATGGTGCAAATATCAAGCAAGAATTTCTCAATGAAAAATATGAAAAGACTGAGCACTCTGCTGGCGTATTTCTAGTTGATCAAAAGTACGCTTTAAATCTTGACGAGCTTATTTAAATATTTAACTGCCAACTCTTTCCCATGAAATTACCTATGCCCATCATCAAAGTTGCCTATCCCATTTTATTTATCACTCTTCTTCTTCAGGCAATTTGGGTTGAGGCTGCAGCTATTTATCCAATTAACAAGGCTTCGATTCTTGTTGGATCTTCATTTGATATCAAAATTGAATTTGATCAAGAGTACAAATTAGAGGATTTGGATATTCAACTCAATAATGCGCCTATCAAGGCGCAGATTAAGTCACAGCCAATCTATATCGCAAATGAATCGGGCAAAGGAAGTTCCCTCATCTATCGAGACGTTCAGCTAGCAAAGCCTGGCCAATATTCTCTGAATGCTAAGGGGGGTCAGGAAAGTATCCAAGTCACTTGGGACATCTATGCCAGCGGCCCTCGAAAAGTAAAAAATATCATTCTTTTTGTGGGTGATGGTATGACTATCGCCAACAGAACCTCTGCACGTGTTTTATCTAAAGGGATAACCGAAGGCAAGTACCAGGGTAAGTTGTCATTTGATGACATGCCTAATATGGCGCTAATCGGCACATCAGGCTCTGACTCACTCATTACCGATTCTGCAAACTCGATGAGCGCCTATACAACCGGTCATAAGACTGCTGTGAATGCCATGGGGGTGTATGTTTCAAGGGCAGCAGACAACTTATCCCACCCGAAAGTGGAAACTATTTCTGAATTAATTAAACGCAAAACTAAAATGTCCGTTGGCATTGTCTCGGATGCCGAGCTACAGGATGCCACTCCAGGCGCTATGGTGGCTCACACCAGAAGGCGCGCAGATAAGCCATACATTGCCGATCAACTATTTGCTAGCGGAGCGGAGGTTATTTTAGGTGGAGGCTCCGCCTACTTTTACCCGCAGTCTACTAAAGGGTCAAAGCGTCAGGATGATAAAAATCTGATATCCCAATTTGAAACTTCGGGATATGCCATTGCTTTAAATAAGCAAGATCTATTGGCAGCAGGTAATGCCAAGGAAACTAAAAAGCTATTTGGGGTATTTCATCCTGACAATATGGATGGTTCCTTAGATCGATTTTTCCTAAAGAAAAATACGGTTGCACAATATCCAGATCAGCCTGATTTAACCGAGATGACACAAGCAGCGATCAACGTTTTATCCAAAAATTCGAACGGCTTTTTCTTGATGGTTGAGGCTGCCTTAATTGATAAGTTTAATCATCCGCTGGACTGGGAGCGGGCCGCTTTTGACACCATCATGCTGAGTAATGCCGTACAAATTGCAAAAGATTTTGCAAAGAAAAATCCAGACACTCTCATTATTGTTACCCCTGACCATACCCATAGTGGCTCAATCAGTGGCGTTGTGAACGACGCTAAACCAGGACCCCTAAGGGAAAAGGTTGGGGTATATGCAGATGCTGGCTACCCGAACTACCCTAAAGCGGATGTGGCAGGTTATCCAAATCAAATTGATGTAAGTAAGCGTTTAGCCTTCTTTTATGGGAACTACCCTGATCACTATGAGACGCTTCACCCAAAACTAGATGGTACATTTAAGCCGGCAGTGAAAGATGAATCTGGGAAGTATGTTGCTAACCCCAAATATATCCACCAACAAGAAGATGCTATTCATATGCCAGGTAATCTACCTTCAAGTCAAGAGCAGGGCGTTCACACGGCCGATGATGCAGTGCTCAATGCCATGGGGCCCGGATCCGAAAAGTTCCGGGGATTCATGGATAACACTGAAGTGTTCAAGGTGATGGTCGAAACTCTCGGGCTGGGTTATTCCAAGCGTTAACAAGTTAATTTAACGGCACCTTCAATTTATTAATACATAGCTATTATTCGGTGCCTTCGTAGTTCACAATGAATGCTAACAAGTAATCTCTTGTTATGAATGGACTTGGTCTTAATGAAAAGAAAGTTATACGATTCGCTGGTAGATTTAAGACTTACGGTTTCTAAAGTCCTTGGGTTCACTCAAGAGATCAAACACATCACCCCAGTCACCACAGCAGAGAAGTTTGGGTTTGCTCATGAGCTCTTTCATAAACCCTCAGAAATCCTTGAGCTAGCCCCTAAAGAAGGGTCTATTCGGCCTCAGGTGCTTGCAAAGTCAAAGATAGCCCTTGATCTAGCAGAGACTCAATATTTTGATATTGCGGATGAGGGAGGCAGCAGAAAGCTCGCCTACAGCATCTCCGGAAATATGAATGCAGAAAAAGTATTACTTTGTTTACCTGGTCTCTTGGAGACCAAAGATTCCTTTAGCGTATTGCATCGCTATTTTTTAAGATTTGAAGAATGCAAAGTAGTTAGCGTTGATTTTCCTGGAAGAGGGGATTCTGAATCCATTGCCTTGTCTCAAAACTACACCATGTCTCTCTATTTATCAGACATTCAAAGCCTCATTAAAATGCTTTTGAGTAATCATCCATCTAGTACTCAATTTACCATTTTGGGTACTAGTATGGGCGGTGTATTGGCTATGTACTTAACGCAATCGCTGGGAAAAAGAATTACCGAAATTATTCTGAATGATATTGCCTTAACTGTAAATTGGACCGCCCTCTATTCTTTATATAAATCAATGAAAAATGAAGTTGGTTTTAAAGAAGTCAAACAATTGGCAAAAGATTTGAGAGTGGATGAGAGGGCATTTGCAGATGTCCAGTTACCAGGCCACTTCGATTTAAGTTACAAAGCCGATGTATGGGGAATGAACTTTCATGAGGCAATGGAGGGTTACAAAGGGAAGGTGGCACTTATTTATGGCGCCGACTCAAAGGTATGTACACGCGAGCGAGTACGCTCTGCAAAGGCTGTAATACCCAGATTAATTACATTCGAGGTCGAGAATGCAGGGCACCCAGTGCCATTTACGCTCCAGGTTTGTGAGTTTATCCAGCAACAGATGAAACTAAAATAAGTTATTGCTGGTGATTTACCTTGAGAATAATTGGATTAAAGCTAAAGGGCTGTTCTTGCGCAGGATTCACCTGAACTTCAACTGCTTGAACTTGATCGGCTCCCATCACTTGAAGTCGTAATACATTCTCTAATACCTTTTTTTGATTCTTGTGATAGAGGGGTTGATCAATGATGAGTCGATGACTATCACCATGAATCAATAACACCGGTTTATTAAAAATCTCTGACTTAGATATTAAGCTCTCTAAGGTATCGCGATAGCCACTATCGCTACTAGTTAATTGGCTAGGTTGATAAAACATATCAGCTTGATAGGCAAAGATGATGCCACTCAAATTTCTTTGGGTAGCCAAATTAAATGCCCGATCAATCCATGCCAGATTGGCTTGATTTCTATCTTGATATTCTTTGATGGCTGACTCTATGCCTTCATTATTGTTATTGGAGCCAGGTATATGAATACTGACAAACAAAAAGTTATTTTTGATCCAGTAGGCGTTCTCTGCATATTTGGAGTATTTCGGGTCGAGATCTGCCTGCCTTTGAAGTCGTATGGTATTTTTACCTTGGCTTTGATTGGTGCTAAAAAATACCGATCTCAAAGCTCCTAGTCTTTCCAGTGGATCGTATGCACCAGCTAAAGGTCGATGACAGTCAGTCCATTCGTTATCTCCTGGGCTGTAAATCAAGGGCGCTTTAAAGCTTGAAAAATAGGATTTGATAATTTGGTTGTGCTCATCACTGCAGAGTGATGAGCCAGATTTTGTATCCCCAATAAAAATACTGAAGCTTGGTTTTAGTCGGTTTATTTCAGTAATTAAATTTTCAAAGCGTTGAAAATCCTGAGGTAGTGAGTAGGGCATATCCCCCAGGGCAATGAACTTAAAGCTCTGGCCGATAGCAGCTGATGAAAAGCTTGCTATGAAGATAGTGAGAAAAAGTATGCTTAAGCGTGTTGCTTTGAAAGATTTCATTTATTTATATTGCTCAGGTTCATCATTGATTTCTTTGATCTCTAGCTCACCGAAGATATAGGTATTTCCCCCCATCTCTTTCCAGCCTAGATCCTGAAAGACATGCGTGTATTCCCCAGAAAACTTTTTTGATTTGCCGTAGAAAATATCTGTAAGCTCATCTTGTTCGTCTTCATCAACGGTCTCAGAAAAGTAGATTACCTTCTCCCCATCATAAGTCTTGCTAATTTCTGCCCCAGGAATGTCGGCAATACAAATCCCTACTTGAGCTTGATAGTGGCTCATGAACTTTGGCTTGGTAGGGGTAGTGATGGAACCCAGCTTCCAAACAGTTCCACATTTAATTTCTTTATTCTGTTTTTTAAAGATACATCTTTGGACTAGAGAGCCCATTTCAAGGGGGATAATTTGATACAGCATCTCATATCTCCTGTAGTGAATCTAAGCTTAATCATGCTCCCAAAGTATGACGATTCGGTGAAGATTCGTCGATCTGAATGAATGTCTTCATTTTGTAATAGTTCCAGTTCATGATCAAGCCTGTGAATTCGATACATACAACTATTACTTGCCCGAACTGCCGTGCACAAGAAACCCTAGAGATCTCAAAAGGCTATTCCCAGCATTTGTATCGCTGCCCAAGCTGCAGCATCATTTTGAAGCCTAGATCAGGAGACTGCTGTATTTTCTGCAGCTTCGGTAGCCAAGATTGCTCTAATGCGGAGCAAAATTTAGCTGCTTAGGCCACTACCCAGTAGACTAGGGTCTCGTTTCACGAATGTGTCATTAGAGTTTCATAAAATAGACATATTCAAGTAAACCTGCTTCTATTGGAAATGCTGTGGCCTTACATCAAAATAAATCCTTAATGAATGCAACTGACCTTGTCGCTGCAGTTGATCTTGGCTCAAATAGCTTTCGTATGCTGGTTGCCCAAGTCGTCAAGACGCCCTCGGGTACTCAGCTTCGTCCGATTGATACCTTGCGTGAGTCTGTCCGCCTTGCTGCAGGCTTAACTGACAATAAATTATTAGGTAATGATGCCTATCAGCGAGGCATAACAGCTATTCGGCGCTTTGGTGAGCGTATTCGGGGGTTTGATCCTGCCAATGTGCGCGCTGTTGCCACCAACACCTTGCGAGTAGCTAAAAATGCCCCACACTTTATCCAAGAAGCTGAGGAGGCCTTAGGTTTCCCAATTGAGGTGATTGCGGGCGTAGAAGAGGCGCGCTTGATCTATATTGGTGCCGCTCATGAAGTGCCGGCAGTGCAGGGTAATCGCTTGGTGGTGGATATTGGTGGAGGCTCTACTGAGCTGATCATTGGTAAAGGTTACGAGCCCAAGCTGATGGAAAGTCTGTATATCGGATGTGTTTCTCATAGCCTGAGATTCTTCCCTAAGGGCAATATTGATTCTCATGCTTTTAAAGAGGCAGAGCTAGCTGCTAGAAGAGAAATTCAGGTCATTTCTGGGGCATATCTGAATGCCGGCTGGAAGCAAGTGATCGGCTCTTCAGGAACCGCACGCGCTTTAGCGGAACTCATTGCGGAGAATAACTTCAATGGCCAGAAAGATGGCACCGATGGGTTGATTACCCGTGATGGCTTAAGAGCCATGAAAAAGCACCTGCTTAAATATGAGCACATCAATCAGGTCGAGCTCCAAGGCCTTAAGGATGATCGGCGCTCAGTTTGGCCCGGTGGCCTTGCCATCATGATTGCTGTATTTGATGAACTCGGTATTGAGTCTATGGAAGTCACTGATGCCGCTCTGAGAATCGGCGTTCTTTATGATTTGCTGGGCCGCTCGCAGCATGAGGATATGCGCTTTGTAACAGTCGAGCAATTTATGCAGCGTTACGCTGTAGATCGAGAGCAAGCTAAGCGCGTTGGCAATCTAGCTGCTGAGTTTTTAGCGCAATTACCTAGACCTGATGAAGAGAGTAGGGCGGATAACATCGCTTTATTGCAATGGGCCGCTAATCTTCATGAAATCGGCTTATCAATATCACATAACGGATATCACAAACATTCTGCATACATTGCTGGTAATGCTGATATGCCGGGTTTCTCAAAGAATGATCAAGCTAGATTGGCAGCTTTACTTATCGGCCATACCGGTAAGTTAGGGAAGTTAGCCAATAACGCCTCTTTCTCTGATTGGCGTATGTTATTTTGCATAAGGCTTGCACAAGTACTTTGCCGTGGGCGTAGTGATATCAATTTACCCAAAGTAAAAGTCTCCGAGCACAACGGAGACTACCTAGTTAGTGTTTCCAAAGATTGGGCCAAAGAGCATCCATTAACGGAATTTAGCCTTCAAAAAGAAGCGGCCGAATGGCAACGCATCGGCCGACCTTACAGCATTAGTCTGAAGTAATCTTAAGTAATTCTTACAGCCCTAAGAAGTGTTTAGCGTAGCGAGGATTGATTTCCGATAGGCGCAACATAGTCAATACATCTGCTGTATTGAAATCAGGATCCCAGGCAGGTGCACTGCAAATCTTAGCGCCTAACTTTAAATAACCTTTGATCAAGGGTGGGGGATCTACATCTAAACCACCATTGAGTCGCTCGAGAGGCAAGGGTAAGCGAGGAAAAGCATGATTTTCAACTGGCGCCATCTGATCATTGCTTAGTGAGTTGTATAAGCTAGCTGCAAAATGACCGCCATCACCCATGGGGATGCTGGCACAACCGAGCATGATTTCATAATCGTGTTTTTGCATGTATTGCGCTAAGCCACTCCACAAAGCCATGATGACTGCACCAGAACGAAAGTCTTCGTGCACGCAAGATCTACCGAGTTCAACTAATTTAGGACGCAAGTGATCTAAGCGCGCCAAATCAAACTCGGAATCTGAGTAGAGACGTCCGATCTCTAAAGCTTTGTGCGGAGGGAGTACGCGATAGGTGCCAACCACCTGTAATGACTCTTGATCACGTATCAATAAATGGTCACAGTAGGCATCAAATTCATCAATGTCGAGGTTCTCTGGATTGCTTGGAAGCTTTGCCCCCATCTCTTCTGCAAATACCTTGTAGCGCAGGCGCTGTGCTTCTTTAATCTCACTCGCATTACTAGCCCAAGTAATTTGAAATGCTGGGCGCTTGGGCTTAGTTATTACTTTCTCAGCTGCAGGCTCTATAGCACTCAGCTCAGCTCGAGCTTTAGTAGCAAATTTCTTACCAAATAATTTCTTCGCAATTTTTTTAGAAAAGAGTTTTTTGATCGCCTCAGTTTTACTCTTTTTAGCCTTCTTTGGCTTCTCTTCAAAGCGAGAATTAAAGAGATCAAATGCAGCAAGGGGATTTGGAATATCAGACATAGTGTTCCTTAAGTATTAATCTAATTGATGACCAGAGGTATGCAAATCGTTGCCCACAATAGGGTGGAAATCAGTAAGGCGAGCATGACTGCAGCTGAGCCAAAATCTTTTGCTCTTTTCGATAGATCATGATGATCAAATGAAATACGATCGATAGCCGCCTCGACACTGGAATTGAGTAGCTCGACCACTAAAACCATGATGAGCGATGCGATGAGGGCACATTTCTCAAGAGGACTAACTGGCAAGAAAAGAGCAATTGGGCTTAGCACTACGAGCAGGAAAAGTTCTTGTCTAAAAGCACTTTCCTCTTGAAACGCGTAGACTATGCCACACCAAGAATTCTTAGCTGCATGCCAAGCTCTCGTGAGCCCCCGATTGCCTTTATGGGGGTTTTGCTTAATGTTATAGGGCGCTGTCAAAATAAATTCTTAAGCGAGGGCAGTGGTATGAACTGCTGTGGAGGGTACGGGCTTTAGATGGTTGGCAAACTGCTCCGAAGCTGCTCTCCAAGAAAACTTCTCAGCATGAGAGCGAGCTAATTCACGAGGAATCTTCAAGGCTTGCATACAAGCTATTTGAAGATCTTCGTGCATTGCACCAGCAGCAGAGTTACCTAAAACATCAATTGGACCTGTCACTGGATAGGCCGCAACTGGAGTGCCACAAGCCATAGCTTCTAGTATGACTAGCCCAAAAGTATCGGTCTTGCTTGGGAAGACAAAAACATCAGCGGCAGCGTATACCTTGGCCAACTCTTCTTGCTGTAATACGCCTAGGTAATTTATGTTGGGGTATTTTTCTTTAATACTGGCCATTGCAGGGCCATCACCAACAACCCATTTGGAGCCTGGTAGATCTATCTCTAGGAAAGCATTGATATTTTTCTCTACGGCAACACGACCAACATATAAAAAGATCGGGTGAGCGCTATTGAGGGATTTAGACTCTTGCATTTTGAAGATGTCTAAATCTACGCCCCGAGACCACAACACAACATTTTTAAGGCCGAACTTCTCAAGATCATCTTTAACAACAATGGTCGGTGCCATCACTGCCATCGATGGCCCATGAAACCAACGAATAAAAGCATAAGTAATGCTCAGAGGAATTCCGGTGCGGGCTTTGACGTACTCAGGAAAGCGGGTGTGATAGGCCGTAGAGAATGGCAAATTATTCTTTACTGCATAAGAGCGAGCTGATAAGCCTAAAGGACCCTCAGTCGCAATATGCATTGCATCTGGTGCAAATTCTTTAATGCGGCGAGCCACTTCCTTGCCGGGAAATAAGGATAGGGCAATATCAGGATAGGTAGGGCAGGGAATGGACTTAAAGCCAGTTGGGGTAATCATTTCGACTTCATGACCCATGCCGATGAGTTCAGCCCTGGTTTGTTTGAGTGTTCTCACGACACCATTGACTTGTGGATCCCATGCATCAGTAATGATCATAATTTTCATACGGTAACCTCTTTAATCAGTGTTGCAAGCTCAGGTTGGAGAGTAATTTCAGGTACCTCTACTGGATCACCGTGAATATGGGTCCAGTAGATAATTTTGAGTTCACCAGTTGTGGTCTCTACTAGTGCTGATAGGCTTTCGACCCAGTCACCATCGTTGCAATAGAGCAGACCATCAATTTCACGAATTTCTGCTTTATGAATATGGCCGCAGACCACGCCATCACAATTTCTGAGGCGGGCTTCTCTGGCCATGATGTGCTCAAAGTCAGCGATATAGCTCACGGCATTTTTTACTTGATGCTTGAGGTATTGCGAGAGAGACCAGTATTGCAGTCCCATCTTCACACGTAACATATTGAAGTAGCGATTGATATATAAAATAAAGGAATACAGTGAGTCGCCGACATAGGCAAGCCATTTAGCGTATTGCATGACGCCGTCAAATAGATCGCCATGAGTTACCCAAAGCTTGCGTCCATCTAAGGTCGTATGTATGACCTCTTCTTGAACCTTAATGTCACCAAAGGACATGCCAAAGTACTGCCGGGCTGCTTCGTCATGGTTTCCGGGAATGTAAATGACTTCAGTTCCCTTACGGGCTTTGCGCAATAACTTTTGAACGACATCATTGTGACTCTGTGGCCAGTAAAACGATTGCTTTAATCTCCAGCCATCGATAATGTCACCCACCAAGTAAAACTGATCCGCTTCATTGTGTTTCAAGAAATCGAGGAGGTAGTTTGCCTGACACCCTGATGTTCCGAGGTGTACATCTGAAATCCAAATCGCTCTGTAATGCGTCATGAGTACGTATTAAGCCGATTCATTATGAAGAGCTCATGACACTTTTACGACAGTTTGATGACTTGATTTATATTACGGCTAGATATGAAGCATTTTCACCCAAAATCCACCTCAATTCCCAGCTTAGCTCCAAGTATTTGGCTTCGCTATTGGACATGGATTCAAATCCTATTACATGTGATTTGCGGGGTCTGCACACTATCTTTCCTTTTTCCCTTCCTCAATCGAGATCAGAAGGACCGCCGTATACAACAATGGTCTAAGAGACTATTAAAAATCTTTCATATCCAGTTGCGAGTGATAGGCGCCGAGAAATTGTCCTCTAACCCTCATTTGCTGGCATCAAATCACATCTCTTGGCTAGATATTCATGTGATTAATGCGTTTCAACCGGTTCGCTTTGTTGCTAAATCGGAAGTGCGAGGATGGCCTGTATTTGGTTGGATGGCTCAGCAGTTGGGTACCGTCTTTATTCGTAGGGATAGTGCGCGCCATGCGAGGCAGGTGGTAGAGCAGATGGCTCAGGTTCTCAAAGTAGAGTCGGTCTGTATTTTTCCCGAAGGTACTTCCACCTCCGGGGAATCAGTATTGCCGTTTAAGCCTAATCTATTTGAATCCGCCATCCTGGCTTCTGTACCAGTCTTTCCGATAGCCATTGCTTACCGGTCAAGGTCAACGGGTCTGAGGAGTGATGCTCCTGCCTTTATTGGAGACATGGGCCTTCTGGAATCAATGTCTAATGTCATTGCCAGCCGGGATATAGAGGTGCATTTAACCCTAATAGAGCCCTATTTAACAAGCAATGTAAGTAATTCGGATCGCAAGGAACTCGCTCTCTATTGCCAGGAAGCGATTACTAAAACCTTATAAACAGCATATGTAATAAAAGTGTCATATCCTAGGGGTACAACGAGTTATCGGTATCGGGAAGAGATATGACGTCAAAGCATAAAGAAATAGATGAGTGGTACAAGCGTGCTCGGGAAGACATTCTCGATAGCATGGATGAAGAGCTCGAAATGGAGCTCGATGATGATCGCTTGTCGCCTGATGGCGGAAGCGCCTCTGTCATACCTCGAAATGTCTACTTTAAGGAATTGTTTCGCCTTCAAGGTGAATTGGTCAAACTCCAAGACTGGGTAGTCGAAAATAAACTCAAGGTGGCTGTTCTATTTGAAGGTCGCGATTCTGCAGGTAAGGGTGGCGCGATTAAACGAATTACCCAGCGTCTGAATCCCCGCGTTTGTAAAGTTGTTGCATTAACTGCCCCTAGCGAGCGTGAAAAAACTCAGTGGTACTTTCAGCGCTACGTATCAAACTTGCCTGCTGGTGGTGAGATCGTCTTGTTTGATCGTAGCTGGTACAACCGCGCTGGTGTTGAAAAGGTCATGGGATTTTGTAACGATGCTGAGTACGAAGAGTTCTTGCGTACAGTGCCAGAGTTTGAACGCATGATTATTCGCTCCGGAATCATTTTGATTAAATACTGGTTCTCTATCTCAGATGATGAGCAATATAGCCGCTTCATGGTACGTATCCATGATCCATTAAAACAATGGAAACTGAGTCCAATGGACTTAGATGCTCGCCGTCACTGGGAGGCCTACACCAAGGCAAAAGAGACCATGCTAGAGCGCACCAATATTCCTGAGGCACCGTGGTGGGTTGTGGCTGCAAACGATAAGAAAAAAGCCCGTCTCAATTGCATTTCGCATTTGTTGACTCAAATTCCTTATAGTGAAATTGCTCACCCTGAAATCACCTTGCCTGCACGAGTGCATAACCCTGACTATCTTCGTGGGCCGGTACCAAAAGATATGTACGTCCCTGAGATCTATTGATTCCGTAAACAGAGGTCTCTAGGTGTTAATCTCTCAGTATTCACCAAGGGGGATAGCACTTGAAATCAAAGAAGGCCATTACCAATAGAGAATTCAAGCTACTGATTAAGCCTCAGGGCTTAGACCGGCGTAGCCGAATTACTGCCTTAAGCGATCAAATTCTGAGTTTTTGTAAAAAGAATAAGGTGGAATTTTTTCACCTTGATAACGCGACTACCGGTTTACGTAATATCTATTTTTACGATACACCTAGTGAAGATTTCAGGCGCAATAATATTATTCTACGTGTCCGAGAATCCCGTCAAAATATCTGGGTTGATGACTGGTGTGAGGTTACCCTAAAGTGTCGGACTGATGATTTAGCTAAATCCCATCAATTTGATCCCTCGCCAAAGAAATCAATTAAGTCCCGCCTACGACTAAAAGAAGAAATCCTACGAGGTGATGCGATTGGAACAGCTAGAAGTATTTATTCTAATAATGCAATTTTAGATGCGGTGCCCATCGATAGCTTGTTTGAAAAGTCACTAGCGAGTGCTGCCAAGTTCTTCCCTAGCCTAGTTACTCTGCCAATTGATAAAAAATCACCCATCCGAATTGTGGGTGGTCGTACTAATAAGATTCTTGAAGCATGCTTGCCTATTGGAAACCTAGTTTTTGGTGATGGCGTACAGGCTCATTGTGAGATTGCTATCTGGATGAAGAGCGTTGGCGATCCCATTGTTGGAGAGTTGGCCTTTTCTTATCGAGTCAACGATGCTAATCGGGGTCAAGATAAAGCCCATAAGCGCGCTGATAAGTTCTTCAAGAAGCTCCAGATTGAATTAGAAAGTTGGTTGGAAATTGGCAGCACCAAAACAGCCTTGGTATACGGAAAGCCTGAGTGAGTTCTCAGATGCAAGATGATGCGCAGCTGGCGCAGTCTCCTAGCTTAGGCGATCTATTTATTCAGTTTTTAATTATTGGCGCTGTCAGCTTTGGCGGGGGCATCATCGCTTACGAGCGCATTCTCTTGGTTGAAAAGCGCAAGTGGCTCAGTGCAGATGAGTTCATGGCTTATTTAGCCATTAGTCAGACGATGCCAGGCTTAAACTCGGTGAACTTAGCAGTGCTTGCTGGAGATCATCTACGTGGGTGGCGGGGTGCCGTCATTGCTACCTTGGGTTTAATATTTCCCGGCTCATTGCTCGTGCTTGGGTTTGGCATGATTTACGCTAGTGCCGCAGATCATCCTTCAATCAATTTCATCTTAGCTGGTATTGCAGCAGCAGCCACTGGCTTGCTGGCAGCCATTACCTACAAAATCGGTGATGCTCACTGGCGTCATGTGAAGTCATTGGCCATTATTGTTGTCACATTTATATTGATGAGTATTTTCAAGCTTTCACTGCCATATGTGATCCTCATCATGGCGCCGATATCACTCTATCTGTATCGACCAGGTCAAACTCAATGAGCCTATTGATCCACTTGGCTTGGACCTTTGCCTTGCTCTCTGTTCTCGCGGTTGGTGGCGGTACTGCCGTATTGCCGGAGATGCAAACCATACTCGCACATCAGTTCGGTATAGACCACACCCAATTTGTTCATATTTATAGTATTGGCCAGTTAGCGCCTGGCCCCAATATGTTGATGGTCTTAGTCATTGGCTATCAAATTGCTGGGCTCATTGGTGCGGGGGTAGTCTTGCTCTCCTTCTTTTTGCCTTCAAGCGTCCTTTGTTTTTATGTCGGGCGCTTATGGAATCGTTTTGGAGAAAGTCCTTGGCGGCGATCTATACAAAATGCACTAGAGCCTATTTCTATTGGGCTGATGTCTTCTGGTGTTTATGCGGTTGCCAAAGCATCTGTAGTGAGTAGTATTGCCTTGGCCCTTGTCCTAGTCACTCTGTATCTCATTCTCAGAACTAAGATTAATCCAGTATTGGTTATTTTGGGCTCTGGCGGACTGGGCGCCTTGCTGATGTCTTATTTAAAATAGTTAAAAGTTTAGAAGGTTCCTCTTAAGCCCACCATCAGACTCCTGCCGGGTTGAGGTGCATATAGCCTGACAGCCATTGGCGTTGTGGCATACCGAATTTGCTCATTGAGCAGGTTCTTCAGATTCATATATACAGTCCAATTTACATCCCTTACTTTTTCCGTATAAGAGATACCCGCATTTAATAAGTTATAGCTTGGAGCGGGGCCTTGCTCCCAGCTTGCCAAGCGATTCTGTTGATAGCTGTAGATATAAGTCGTACTCGTAAGCCAGCCATTTTTTTGGTGGGCTAACTCTGCGCCTAAGCGTGGTGCAGGCTGTAGGGGTAGATTACCTCCCGCATCAAAAGTGCCTTGCGAGGCATCACCAAATACTCGACTACCTAAGCCGGTTTGATTCCAGTTGTAAGTCAGTTCACCCTCAATACCTTTGATGGTCGCTGCAGCTTGCTGCGCTGTCACTACGTTAAAGCCATCACCCTGTTGCCCGCCATTGTGAATAGCGCTTCCAGTGTAATAACCATAAATATAGTTATTGAATCGATTGGCATAGACACTTGCCTTGCTCCTCAGTAATCCACTGGTCTTCTGAATATTGAACTCTAAGTTATGCGAGGTTTCTTTAGTGAGATTAGGGTTGCCAATATCAAAGGTAGCAGTGGATTCATGTGCTCCATAAGAATAGAGTTCTTGAGCACTCGGCGCTCTTTGTGACACCGTATATGCCACTCCAGTTCCATATCCCTCTGTGAAGTTCCATAAGCTACCTGCAGAGTAGGACATGAGATTGAATTTACGATTCTGCAGAGTAATGTTGGGAGTAGTTCCGGTAGGATCAACTGTAGGCTGGGTCTCTAGAGCCGTACCTAAATTGGGATTCTGGGCAACTTGGTTATATCGCAGACCCAGGCTTCCTTGTAGAGAATTCCACTTGCCTTCCTCAATCCAAAATAAGGCATTGGAATTGGTTTTAGTGGGAGGAACAATGGCATAACTACCTGTACCTACTTCCGTAGCATTGAGAGATGCAGCAGAGACTTGAGCTCCGAAAGTACCTTTCCATCCAGCTATCGGATTGTGAGCCAATTCTAGGCGAGCCTCATTGGCAATATTCTTCCAAACTGAAGCAGCTGCGCCAAGATTATTAAATTCAGTATGGTTGTAATTTGAATTGGCTGCACTCAATTTCAAAGATGAAAACCCCGCGAATGGATCTCGAGTTTGATGCTGAATGTCATATCGATTTTGCGACTGGTTAATTAAGCCACCTTCAGGCGTCGGAATGCCGTAGTTATTATTTAAGCGTTCTACGGAAACTCCGGTGTATCCAGATTCCCCGATATGAGAAACTCCCAACCCTAAATTATTTTGATTGCTAAAAGAATTGGGCAACTTACCACTGTAATTATTTCCGCCATCACCACCTGGAGGAATGCTCCACCCAGCAGCCGGCTCACCTTGTGATTGTGTTGAGTTGCCTGGTATACGGTAATTATTGGCATTATTAATTGCGGTATCTACGTGCACCGCTATTGAGCCAAAAGCGCCATCTACCTCTAATGCTCCAGCTCTACCGTTGTTCACTGTCTCGTAACTCGTATTGACAGCACCAGTTGGTCTATCAGGCAAATTAGTCAGAATGCGATCGTTAATCACGTTGACTAGTCCACCGCTAGAGCCCGATCCATAGAGGAGGGCGGCTGCACCACGAAGAATCTCTACTTGGTGCGCATTTTGCATATTGTTTCCAACGGCGTGATCTTGCGAGATGTTAGAAACATCACCAACAGACAAGCCATTTTGCAAAATTTGTACGCGTGCACCTTCAAGACCACGAATGACTGGTCGAGATGAGCCTGCGCCATACCCTGTGGCAGAGACGCCAAGTTCATTAGCTAGGGTCGCGCCTAAGGTTGTACCTAATTTATTGAGTAACTCATCGCCTTGCAAAATCTTGGTTGGCGTCAGAATGCTCTGAGTAGCCTCTTGCGATCCTGTTGCAGTGATTTCTAAGCTTGGGTCATTTGATTGAGCGACAGTGAGTGAGCTCAATAATCCAGAGATAAGAACAAAAATGAGTTTTTGCTTGCCTAAAAAAAGATTGGGGTGCTGCATAGTGAAGCTTTCATTCTGAAAAATGCACCTAGTAGGGTTGATGCATTAAATAAATCGGTAGGCCAAGCATTTGCTTGGCGTGATGATGAATTACAGAATGAAGCTAGGTGGAGCTCTAGATTGATAAAGCCCAATTTGAGTTTGAACTAGTGAAGAATCATTGGGTGCCAATGGCATCTCATGAAAGAGATTAGTACCAAGGAGTAAGTTTGGAATTGAGGCAACAAAGCCAGCAAGTGTGAGTGCATCAAGCAAATGACAACTAGAAAAGCTATGGCTAAGGGCAGGCGCTTGATCTGTGCAACTCAATTCAATATTTTGGTGCTGGATGCCGGAGTGAGCAATGCCGTGAGCAAAGCCAATCCAGTGGGTGCCTAGTAAGCTGGCAAGCAGAAAACAGAGGGCAAGAAAGCCCCTGAGTTGTTTTCTGAATTTGCTTAAAAATAAGGCTTCCATGCCCCGAATCTTACAGTATTTGCCCCTGTAGGCCATCTCAGTGTAGAATATCGATTCCGTCGGAGTGTAGCGCAGCCTGGTAGCGCACCTGCTTTGGGAGCAGGGGGTCCAAGGTTCGAATCCTTGTACTCCGACCACTTTCCCTTATTGTTCTAGATTGACCCAGCACATTCTGCCCATAGCTCAGCTGGATAGAGCAACGCCCTTCTAAGGCGTAGGTCGCACGTTCGAATCGTGCTGGGCAGGCCAAACACCTCACTATCTAATGTTGTCTCAGGCTGGTCAATTGTGGTCTATTGACTCGATCATGGATCTGCTTGGCTAGCGTTAAGATCACCTTCGTCCAGCGTGGCGGATCCTGGCGGACTATCGGCAACTCAGTCGAAATTTTTGACCCTGATGATCGGGTGTCGGTTTGACCCGACTGTTTAGTGTCCGGTTACGTGACGGTCTAGCGACTCTCGAGTTGGAGCGGTGGCAATTAGTTATTTTGCGCCATCAATAATCCATTCCATGAGATCGGTGGCCGTGGTGGGCGTTAATTTTTGATGTGCTTTGATTTTAGTAAAGAAAGTTCCTTGTCTTAATCTTTCTCCTTGTATGCGAGCTGCATCTGGCTGACCTTGGTATTTCTTGTAATTTGTAGCTAGCTCTGCCCATGAAGGAGCATCATAATCAGTATCCGCATGGCAGTTCATGCACCCATTGCGGTTAGCAAGTTGCCTATTGGCCTGGCATGTATTTCCAAATAGTAGGAAAACAGCAAAGGAAAAAACGTAAATAATTTTCATGCAGTCCCTTATTCACTAATAAATGTATTGGCGTAAATTGCACACTTAGCAATTTGATATTGGTTTACCGTTTTCGTAAGTAAACGACTTTGTGCATTGTGAATTGATGCTTGGCGGCTGCGAGTAAAGTGAGCTAATTCCTGTTGTAGCGGTTATCTTAAGCGTGCCATCAATGTCGTTAATGATGTAATTATTTACTTTGGGAATCAACCCAGTAGCCGTTATTAGGTAGTTTCCAACACCGCTACTAGTAATTGCTGCTGTTGAGTAATTAATAACATTATTGGTGGAATTGACAAGATTATCTGAGCCTTGGAAACCGCTGACTGTAGATGTAAAAACTGGGTTGGGTGTATTAATAACCTTAGTAGCATTGTTAACGTATACAGTCAGTGGTGCTTGGCCAATTGCTAAACTACCGTTGATATAGGAAATGACATAATTCGATAAGCCGGTGCCGGTTGCCGAGGAGAGATTATCAGCGTAAGGTGTTGCGCTATAGTTAGTCCCGCTAGCTGAAGTCGTCACACCAGTCACCGCACCATTACTATTTTTAATGCCAAAAGTGCTAAAGTTATTGGTTTGAAGAGTGCCGTTATACGTTGTGCTAGATATAGCGCCAGTCACTGTTAGATGCGCTTTAGTAATGGCCAAGTTGCCATTAACGGGGTTTGTGAAATCGTAGTTACTGGCCATCAAGCTGCCTGTACCAGCAGCAATGACAGCAGTTCCCACATCTGTCATTGCGGTG